>NZ_AOGZ02000014.1:625000-755000 GCF_000332515.2 Leptospira wolbachii serovar Codice str. CDC | reverse complement strand
TTTACTACTTGTTTTATTCTTTTGTTCCTCCTGTCTTTTAAACCCTATCATCCAATGTTTACTCTTCCCAAAAAAGAAAGAAAAACCCTTCGAACTTTTCCCAGGACTCTTTGTCGGAAATGATCGAACCATCTCATTAAACAGAAATTACCTTGGTCTCAAAAGAAACTCAAACGACAGACTCAGCGCTACTGTATTTGATTTAGGTGTTCCTGTTCCCTCGACCGTTATATGGGAAACATCGGACCCAAATATTGCGACTGTAGATAACGAAGGTGTGGTGACAGGAGTTTCAAATGGAAAGGTTACAATTTCTGCCAGTGAACTCGGTAGAAATACAAGGGCGAACTGCACGGTAACTGTCTACTCTGGTTTTTTATATGTATCCCTAGATGATACAGGCCAAGTCAGTAGGTCAACCATGAATAATGATACGGGAATTTTGACATTCAATTCTATCTCTGCAACAGATTCGCAACCCAATGGTATTGCCGCCGATCCTTTCGGACGATTTTTATATACAGGAAACTTGGCGGCGGATACAATTTCTCAATTTACCATCAATTCAAGTGATGGGGTATTGACCGCAAATGGAAATATCAGCTCACCAAGTGCACCTCGGAATATATCAATATCTAATGATGGTAGATTTTTGTATATCGCCAACCAAGTTTCCCAAAGTATTCGACATTATGCTATTAATTCTAATGGAACACTGACTTTTGTTAACTCATATTCTGTAGCTGTAACTGCGCAGCTGCAAATTGATCCCACCGGAAAATTCCTGGTTACACAAGCACCAGCTGTAAATCAGTTTTCGTCTTATTTGATGGATAAGGAAACAGGTGCGCTTACTCTTTCGGGAACAAGCCCAGTCCTCGTAGACATGGGACTTATATGTTTTCATCCAAATGGGAAATATATATATGTAGGAGGAAGTCCATCGGTCACCGTCTTAGGCTTAGATTTAAATTCTGGTTCAATTTCAATTGCGGGTTCCGTCCCGCAAGCAGACGCACCTAACGGATGCATGGTTCATCCCAATGGAAAATTTATATATTTTGTAAATATATCCGCTGGTACGATTTCACTTTTTGAAATAAATGAATCGAATGGACTTCTTACTCCAAAAAGTAATATTAATTCTTTCTCAAGCGATCTTCGTTTTATTGTAATCGAACCATCGGGAAGATATGCTTACCTCGCCTCGAGAGCAACCGATCTCCTACAATTTAGCATAGACCAAACGACTGGAGAATTAAGCTCTCTCGGGTCAGTTTATGTTGGCGGTTTGCAATGGAATTTATATTTTTTATAATTTCATTCTAATAGGAGTTTTAATACCCGCATTTCATCTCTTAAAACACATAAGAACTTGAAAAGTATTTTTCATTGTTGTCACGCTACCTTGTATATTGTAAAAGTTCCCTTCGACAAGCTCAGGGTTCATCTAAAGGATGGTGAGCTCGTCGAACCATCATTGTTCACTAAAAACCTCACTTATTCAAGTGGAGTTTTTTATGTCTGGAACTTTGTTGTATCCAAAATATCGTGAGAAGGAAAAGAAAGGCAACGTTTTCGGTAACGATAGGTTTCACTGCGTTTCTAAATGTTTTGCCAAAAGCTGCAACTACCATAAAATTACCCTAAAGCTATCTTTGGTGAATTATGTAGATTGCCGGGACATATATGTCGAGCTAAACTGATCCCTATGAATCAAAATGCTCAGCTCCCAACGAAGATACCTTTGGCTATTCGGCTCCGCGCCGCCATTGTTACTTTTTTGATCCTGACAGCATTTCTTTTCCTCAGTAATCTATTTTTGAAAATTTCCCAAAGCGAACAAGCAAACGACTTGGTCAAACGATTCTCATTTATCGCTATGTTGCTTACAACAGGTGGCCTGCTCTTTGCTCTCCTCCATGTGGCACCGCCTCTTATTGGTCGCATACAAGTCCAGAGAGGTCAAGTGACTGCTCTTTTCACAAAAGATGTCAGAACTACAAAATCGATTTTTACGTTGTATTATGCTACCGTAAACGGGTTAAACTTTTTGATTCCATTTAACTTTTACGTTTCCATTCATATTGATGATCTGATTGAACTAGTCTACCCGCGACCTTTGTTTGCGCGGTTTTCCGGGAAGTACCTGGAACCATTTTATTTCCGGCAGGTGAATGGTAAGGAGTCAATCACAACATCGGACAAGGAGATCTAGTCCGCACAATGAATCTTGTCCTTTTTCCCGCGCGTCCAGTAATACCGTATGACACCGATGAGTGCAAAGAAAGCGCAGACGAAAATTCCTGTGGTAGAAAAAATCCCAACGATGTCTTTTGCGCTGAATATCTCGATTGGATGCGGGCCTGTTTGCGAGAGTAATGGATTTAGTATTCCAACCCAGAGCACAAACAGAAACATAAATGCTGCCCCGCGGCCTGCCCAAAGGCGAATGATTGCAGGGTCTCCTGGTTTGATTTTTCCTCGGACGACTAGATAGTCAACTAACAGGCCTAATGTCACTCCCAGGAATAGTCCTTTGACCAAGCCAAGTAATCCAGAGGTAGTGAGCAAAGAAAGGAACGACAGCAAGATCAGAAAGAGAAATACAAGAACGACAGTCAGTAGGAATGGTCCTCCCACTCTCGCACCTGGCAGTGTTCCCGATCCTAGTTCTATAGAAGAAAAGGCACTAGCGAATCCACCAAGCCCTGCAATGACTTCTGCCCCCAACGAACAGAGAATGCTGAATATAAATACGAAAATCCAGAGTTTCCGACGCATTCGTTGATTTTATGGCGAGGATGGTTTCTCGCAAGCACTTAGTAAATATTGACAAAAGCTACAATCATTATATCGGTCTTCCTATACAAAGTGAGGCCTGTCAATGGCGACAATTATTATTAAACAAGTATCCTTGGGACAATTTTATTTTTTTTATAATCAAAGTAACCCGAATTTCATAGAACGATTCCACTTCGTTCGAAAGATCTTTTTCTTTCTAAATTCATACCAAAAAAGTTTAATCGATTTGCAGAATGGATAGAATGTGTTAAGATTCGCCGATACTGTTTTGAATTGGTCCAAATTATGAAAATTATGATTACCTTATTGTTCTCGGTGTTTCTCTTTGTAAATTTATCTCTTCGTAGTGAAACGATCCTTCTCAAGTCAGGAGAAAAATTAGAAGGCAAAATTTTAGCCCAAGACAAGGATTCCGTTACCTTCAAACTTGTAGACGGAAATACAAAAGTGTTTCTGAAGTCGGCGGTTCGAAAAGTTTCTTATGCGAAGGGGCCGGATTCCTCTTCTCTAAAAAAAGAACCTCCGCTTTTGGAAAAGGAAAAGAAAATCAAAGAGGAAAAAGAACTCGCAGAGAAACAAAAACAGGAAGAGGAAAATCTTAAAGCCAAGGAAGAAAAACAAAATAAAAGGGAAGAACAACTTGCGAAAGCAAAACGACATTATCTAGAAGGTTCCTTTGGGGTTGGCGGTGGCGAGAGTCAATCGGAGCTTCGTCCTTTCTTTCAGGCAATTCAGTATGCTGGACTTCTTTTTAGCAGTGGCGGTCAAGCCGAACTACAATCCACTCCTTATAAAAGTAAAAACCATAGTGCAACAACGCGTTTATTTTACGCATGGAACCGGTTCACCATTGAGATTCGAGGAACAGAAGCAAAAGGAAACCTAGACATAGGTGGCTTCCAAACGCTTTCTTACGGAGGTGGGGGTGGGTCTTCTTCCTCCAGTTCAGAAAAAACTGCAAACGTTCTTCTTGGAAACGGCGAAACAAAGTTTCAAAAAGTTTCTTCCAGGATCGGTTTTTCTCCTTATCCGCATCCGGTTTTAGATCTTCAAATTTTGGGAGGGGTGGAAAGAATTTGGACAAAGACAAATCAAGAAGTCGATAGTCTCGGAGGGATTACGTCCACTGGAATCAATCCCAACCGCGTGAGTTATCGGGAAACGAACAGTGCACTCAAAGGTTATAGTATTGGACTTGGGTTCGAATGGAAATTTTGGGAAAGGTTTACCCTACAAGGACAGATTTTACATTTGGATATGCAAGGGCCTTCCTCGTTTCGAAGCAACGAATTTCGTTTGGATTCCTCTCCTTTTAGATACGATCAATATGGCCTGGATTATCAATGGAAATCTACGGGAACTGAAGTGAATCTGAAATTCACAACGAAGGTCAAAGGTGATTTAAGTTTATTCTTGGAAACAAGCAATATGACTCTGAATAACAAATTGCAGTCAGGATATATAACGGAAAACGAAGGTGGGGGAAATACGGATCCTTCCCAAATCTTACTAAAAGTGTATGCTCCACAAATTTTAATCCCGATCTTATATGATTCGAAGACGGTACTGACATACGTTCAAGTCGGTGCTAACTATCGTTTTAATTTTTAAGAAGTGGCAGATCCCTCCAGTTCTGCCATTGTAATTTTGTAGATCGGACTAAAACAAAGTTTTGCCTTCTTATATAAAATCAGATTCAAATCGGAGGATCGCCTGATTCTGATTTCTATGAAAGGGAAGAGGTTTTACTATGGAATATTCAGGTGAATGGATAGGTTCACTTTCTACGGATGGCAGAATGAATCCAACGGGTGAGTATACCAATGAAGTTACCTTTACCCAAGGATACTATAAAATCATAAGATTCTATTTGAAAAATGACGTTAATTTTACTCATAGGAGTTCAACAATTAACGTAGCGAAACAATCAGGATCAAATGCATTATATTGAAAACAGTTGATATCAAGTTTTTATTGTAAAACAGTATTTAAACCAATTTTAGAAACTGATATGATCTAACAAACTATCACTTCTTTGTTCTATTTCACTTGGCGCATGATTATTCCGGCCAAACCAAACTTTGGACTTTTGTGTTTTTAGTGGAATGTATTTTGACAATAAGGACTATACCGTACAATTTTAAAGATTCATTTCTCTTGCTGTGACTTATGAAAATCAAACCAATGGAAGGGCAACACGGCAGATTACTTTTGTTTTTGGCGTAGATTTTGCGGTTAAATGGTCAAAAATATTTTTAATCTCAATTTTTCCGTTAAATCTCTTAATTATCGATTCAACTTTTGTTAAACCAAGACCAAAATCCAAAGTTTTATATTCATCATAAACAAATTTAGTTAGGCGAAAGAATGGTTCAAAAACAATGTTCTCGAAAGGAAGAGGAATTCCTTCCACTCTATCAGAATTGATAACTGGGGAGTTATAAATAGAGATCACGAACGATTTGACTTCGATATAAATGACAATATGAATACTGCTTTCTGGAACTGAAAATTTGAACGCATTGATTATGATTTCTGTCAATGCATCTATAAAATATTTTTTATTAATATTGATTTCATTGTTTTCAAAGGAAGGCTTTCTTTCGCTTAGATATAAATGATTGTTTTGAATGCTAAGGAATGGGCTAAGGTTAGTTGTTAATTTTTTAATTTCATTATAAACATCACTCAATGAAATTTTTTCTAATTCGATTTTTCCGTTTAGAATTCTTTCAATATCTGCAAAAGTAGTTAAGGCTTTTCCTGCCATATCTGCATTTAATTTTATGAGTTCCATTATTTCAGAATCAATTTTATAAAAATTTCCTTCTCTCTGAGCAGAATCCGATACAATTTCAAGCAAAGATATCAAAGCACCAAATCCAGTGCCTTGATTAAAGCTAGTTTTTAAACTCTCAAATAAATTCTGATTTAAATTTTTAAAATTCCCACTTCCTCCAATTCTTTCTTTCCATTTTATCCAATCAAGGTGACTTTCGAGACGCATTTCTCGTTCCCGCTTAGTTGCTTTTTCCAATCTTTTCATATTGTAAATTTCTAAAGCACGATGAAGTTTTAATGAAAGTTCTTCGGTATCAATAGGTTTGACAATGTAATCATAAATACCTTTCTTCATTATTTCTATAATGAGTGAAGTTTCTGAATGATTTGTTAAAACAATTATGATTGGCTCGTCTTCTTCATCTTTCAAAAAATCTATGAGCTCTATTCCATTCATTTCCGGCATATCGTAGTCTGTTATGACAATAGGAAATGGGGTCTCTGTAAAGATTTCCTTCGCCTTCCTTCCATCTTCTGCTAGTGTTACCTGATATCCTAAAGAAGTCAGTGACTCCTGGAATAATTTTGCGGAAATTAAATCATCCTCTGCAAGAAGAATTCGTTTTTCATTCATTTCTAAAAATTCCTAAACTTTAATTTCAATTCTATATTTGGTGCCAAGGGAACTTTCTATATAAACGTTTCCCTTTAATTGTTTTACTAGCATATTGATGAGGTTTAATCCAAAACTATTTGGAGACTGAAGGTCAACCGATGAATTTATTGGAATTCCATCGTCTTCATAGCAAATTACCAATAGTTGGTTTTCGGTTTTTGCGCTAAAACTAATTTTCCCTGAATCGCGATTTAAGAAAGAATATTTAATGGAATTGGTTACGAGTTCATTGATGATTATGCCAATTGAAGATATGGTCTTTGCACTGATAACGACTGGTTCCACTTCGATATTTGTTGTGATTTTTTCTTTATTTGGGAATATATTTAAAATTTCAGAAATTAAAATTGGAAAATATTCTTTTACCGAAATTGTATCTGTATTTTCCGAACGATACAATTTATCGTATAACAGCATCATACTTCGAACACGATTGGATGCATCCAAAAGAATTGTTTTGTGTGCTAAATCCTCTTGTGAATTGGCTTCTATTTTTAAAAGACTATAAATCGTATTCATATTGTTTTTAATTCGATGATGCACTTCTATGAGGATCAGTGCTTTTTCTTTTAAAAGTAATTTTATTTTTTCACCTGCTTCTTTAGTTTCAGTTATTTCAGTTCTAATTGAAAGATACTTTTTAACTTCTCCACGTGCATTTTTAATAGGTGCAATGGTCGTAGCAACCCAATAGTAACTTCCATCCTTAGCCTTATTTTTTATCTCGCCATACCAAGTATTTCCAGATTTTATTGTTTTATACAAATCCTTAAAAAATTCAGCGGGATGATAGCCAGAATTGATAATGCGATGATTCTTACCTATCAATTCCTCTCTAGAATACTTACTAATCTTACAAAACAATCGATTTGTATAGATAATATCTCCATCCAAGTTAGTAATAGCTACAATCGCATGTTGATCAATTGCATATTGCCTTTGACCTAACTCAAAATATGTTTCTTCCAATTTTAAATCCAAAGTATGTTTGAATGTTATATCATTGGCTGTACCATGAGATCCTACAATGTTATCAGAATCATTTTTAATGGGCGTTGAATAAAAAATTAAATATTTTGTTTCCCCATTTTTAGTAAGAAATATGGTTTCGTAACCATTTTTCGTGACATCACCATTTAGATTGAATTTATTGAATGCTTCTTTGTCTCTAATAGAAATTTCTATTGGTTGAAATTCGGTGAATGGTCGATCAATCATCTCGTGTTTTGGATATCCAAGTAATTTTTCCCAAGCCGGATTGAGATATTTGAAATGACCGTTCTGATCGCAGCTCCAAACAAGACTGTCTGTATTTTCTACCAAACTCGAATAGTTTTTTTCACTTTTCTGGAGATATATTTCCAATTCTTTTTGTCTAGTGATGTCTTGACAGGTTCCAATAGACTTTAGCGGTTTATCGAATGGATCAAAAATTGAATAACAAGTTTCTCTGACCCACTTAACATGTCCGTCTAACATGATGAGGCGATGCTCAATCTCGTATTTTTTTTTGTCTATCAAGGAATTAGAGTAAGCTTGCTCTACTTTTTCGCGGTCTTCTGGATGAATTACTGATAAGAATGCTTCATAACTGGGTTGAAAAACATCAGCATTTAGTTCAAATAATTCATAAATTTTATTTGACCAATTTAATTTACCCGTCACTAGATCTAATTCCCATCGACCAATGTTGGCTACATTTGAGATATCTTCAAATTCTTGTTTGAATGAGATATTTGATTCTGCTTCAATTAAACATTCTATCACAACCAGTTGGATCCATTCCGCATCCGCAGAAAGATTTCCATGAAGTGACACTTTTGAAACTAAATCTTGTGTTTTGTTTATTTCTACAAGGCAGGTCTGATTTTGTTCTTCGAAGTTAATAGATTTTAAAAATTGATGAAAGATCGATTTTGAATTTTCAACTAATATTGATTCGAATGGGGTATGTAAAAGTTCAGTTGCAGTTCTGTTCGTTAATTTTTGACCAGGTACATTTACATAATTTATGATTCCCTTTTTCGATATCTTAAAAAATGCAACAGGCAAAAATTCATAAAATTCTACTGACCAATGAGTTTCTTTTTTATCTCTATCTATACTATGATTCATTTTTTTCAAATTATTTGATTAAGACTATATAAAACTTAAACCTTAGTTATGCAGCTCGATGGAAGAAGATACTAGTGTGATTTTATATTCAACTATTAATTTCTTAAAATAGGTATTTTTTTAATGTATAACAAAATCTCCCAGAAGAGCTATCTTGGACTTGTGATATATAAATGTGCAGAAAATTAAAAACTGATAAGAATCAGCAGATCAAAAGTTGAATGGATAAAAAAATTAGATTTATTCTAAATTATATTTCTATTAAATCACCTACGTTCCTTCGCATTCCTTATTGCACCACATAGGAACTTATTAATGGTTTTTCCAAAACCAAGTACCCAGAATCAAGCAGCGAAGCACGATAAGTAAGACACAAAATCCAAGATAGGATCCACTTTTAACAAATGGAACACTGCGAGAGGGATAGTAAGGGCGCGTTAGCGGTCGCTATGCGACCGAAGCCCTGGATAGCCCGGTCCCAATGGATTGAGATTGGTTTAATGAGTTAGAAAAAAATTTCAAAATAGCATCAAGTGTTTGGGGACTCGCCCCGAAGAGGTTGTCGATCCATCAGAGGGTGGGGAGGTAATTCTTAAAGGAGAGTATCGCTAAGTGTGGAATGACAAAATTTTTAGGAAGTGGGTAGGGGATGAGACATAATTCAAATGCGAATCCACAAACCGCCGTCCGAGTTAGGCCATGCGGGGAGTAGCTCAAAAAAGTTCTTTTTTTTATCCGAGAATCAGTTTTTTAGGAACCGTTTTCGCTTTGTCAGGGACATTGGATTGTATGAAAGAAAAAAGCTATATTGAACTTTTGGACCAGGCAAAGTCGGGAGATTTGCGTGCTTGGACTACTTTGCAAAATCGGTTTTCTGGTTTTGCTATCAAATTTGCGTCCAAGATTTTAAATGATGATGATCTTTCTCAGGATGTAGTTCAGGAATCTTTCTGGGACCTATATCGCAATCTGGAAAAAATCACGACTCCTGCGGCCTTTCCTTCTTTATTGAAGAGAAATCTCATCAAATACGGAGACCGGATTCTAAGAAAAAAGGAAAACAAGAATTTAGTTTTTCTAGATCCGAATGAAATTGATCAAAATGCAGAAGAATTAGATTCCTCATATTTTGAAAAAGAATGTTTCGATACTATTTTAAAAAACGTAAATCAGTTGGATCCAGCGGATCAAAAAATAATCGAACTATACTATTACAAAAATTATTCGTTATCCGAAATTTCGATCTCAGAAGGAAAAACTTTATCGTTCATCAAAAAGAGGCATATCCGCTTAAAGCAAATTCTTAGGAATGGAATTGGTGAAACCTTCCGCCCAGAGGCTCGTGCCACTTATCTCATGGCGGCTTAGGAGGATCTTATGGAAGCAACTCAAGTTTATTCGAATGGACAAATCGAAAATGTATACTTAGAACAACGAAAAGTTTTTCTCTGGGGGGAAGTGAATGATAACTCCGCCAGGTACCTGATCGATCGATTTTTGTATCTGGAAGCATTGGATCCTACAAGGCCTGTCACTTTATATATACATTCTCCTGGAGGATCCACTTATGCAGGTTTGGCGATTCTTGATGTAATGAAAAGTCTACATAATCCCGTTTATACTATTTGTTTAGGTATGGCCATGTCATTTGGTGCGGTTCTTTTACTTTCTGGAGCCAAGGGAAACCGTTTTGCCTACCCTCATAGTAAGGTGCTGATCCACCAACCACATGTTATGGGAGAATTCAAAGGGCCGGCAGAAGACATTCGAATTTTTGCCGAATCAGTCAGAAGGGAAAAAGATTTGTTAAACGAAATTATGGCAAAGGCAACTGGCCAACCTTTAGAGAGAATCATGGAAGACACGGAGCGAGATACTTGGTTTTCAGCGACTGAAGCGCTGGAATATGGGGTAATTGATAAAATTATTGGGGTTTGAGTTGCAACTGGCCACAACAAAGAAGTGTGGCCTAAGCAGTTTTTATTTTAGTCTCCACCTTCTACAAAGAAAATCATCATCCATGAGTTGTTTTTCTTAGAAAAACCAACGCGGTGATCCATCGGACTTCGTAAATATTGTTCACAAATATACCCAACTTGCCCATCAGAAATACAAACCTTTTTCCAATTACACGGTTCATTGGGAAGTTGTTTTTGGTTTGCATTTGATTCATCATATTCATTTTTAACAAACTCCCAGCTAAGTTGCGTTAGGACCGCCCCCTTTTTGGAAGGTTTATTCCGAATATTGACTGTATTTCCCGTAATAAGCGAAAAGCTATAGGAATCAATGGATTCAGGTGTTTGGTTGAATAAAAACGGAGCTGACCAAATATTATCTTTAAATGTAAAACCGAGGTTTATCATTTGCGAGAGTTCGTTCCAAAATTCAGAGTTCTTTGGATTTTTATCCAATTTCCAATATTTTAAAAATTTTGTTTTCCCCATCCCGTCCTCAGCAAATTCAAAAGAAATCTGAGGATCTATTATTGATTCAATGAATTTTAGATTTTTCTCTTGGATCGCTTTTTCTAACTTCTGTTTGAATGAAAAGAAATCTTTATCTTCTCGTGATGTATCAATTGGTTTTAAAAACACCGGTTCAAATGGTTCACAGGGAAGGAGTTGTTGGGAATAACATGAGACAAAGAGGAGTATAATCACTCCAATAGGGTTTTTCATTTTAGTTTTTCCATCTCAATTTCATTTCTAAAAGGTTGTACGGGTTATGTAACTAGCAATAAAATTTCTTGCAAAAGGTAACGCCTGACTCTTCACCGAAACCTGAATAGATAGCACATAATGGTAAGAGGACTGAAAAAAAAACAACTCATTAAAAGAGGTAATATTCCGGATGCAGGGCATTCTGAAAATACCATCAAATCGAACAATGTTCTGAGTTTGTAACCCATAAGAAGCTAATCCTGTATTGATTTAACAAGAAAGACGAATCATCCTATCAACTCTATTTTAAAAATTCAACGGAAAGCAAAGTGACATCATCTTCAAACTTTTCTGAGTTTTGATGGTTTCTTGCCATTTGCAATAAATTACGAAGGGATGTTTTTTCCTTCCAATTAGTCCTTTCTTTTGCCCATTCCAAAAACCCAGAATCCCGAAAGAGAGTTTGATCTTTGGAACGAACATCAAAAATTCCATCGGAGAATAAGAAGAGTGTATCGCCTGACAAATAACTCACTTCATTATTTTCTCCCACCCAGTTTGAAAAAACTGCCAATGGTTTGCCCTTTCCGATAAGTGGAGAAAATCCATCTTTTGTGCCTAGATAAATATCTTCATGACCCGCTTTTGACCAAGTAAATTTATTTTGATGGGAGTCCACTACCACCGCGACTGCTGTAACAAACAAACCGGCAGTGTTTCCATAGAGATAGGAATTCAAACGTTCTAAACAAATTGATGGATTTTCTTTAGGAGTTTCGGGTAGTTGTAAAACAAAATGTAATAGGGCAGAGACCATTCCTGCGGCAAAACCGTGACCCGAAACATCAGCCAAAAATAAAAAAGTTTTACCACCACCTAATGATTGCACAACGTAATAATCGCCAGCAATTCCATCACTTGGCAAAAATTCTAAGTCTGCCGAAATGAGTCCTTTGTCAAAGTTCAACTCGGGCAAAAGTTTCTTTTGGATTCGAATGCCACGGGAAAGTTCTTCTCTAAGATAGAATTCTTTTTCTTTTAATCGTAAAGCGTTTCGAACCACACTCAAAAGTTCAGATTCTAGAAATGGTTTCGAAAGGTATATATCTGCTCCTTCTCCATGTACTTCTTTTCTTGTGGATTCATCTGCTTTGGCTGTGAGTAGAATGATTGGTAATGAATGTAGATGTTCTTTTTTTCTAATTTCACGGATTAGGTCGAGCCCGCTTAGTTTAGGCATCATGAGGTCGGTGATAATTAAATCGGGCGTTTCTGAATAGATCGCATCAAGCCCCGCTTGTCCATCCGCTGCCACAAGAACGTGAAACCCCACACGAGTTAAAATGGATCCTAAATAAGATCGTAAATCGGGATTGTCTTCAACTACTAGAAGTTTGGTGGGTCTTTTTAGGTTGGTTTTTTCTAAAGAAAGAAAGGGATGTTTTACTTCATCAGGGATGTATTCATGTCTGCTTAGATGGTAATGATTATTATTTGTTTTCACTTCTTTAGAAACGATTGATAAAAGAGGTAAAGTGAAATAAAAATGAGAACCCTTTCCTAGTTCACTTTCCACTCCCACCTTACCGCCATGTAATTCGACTAATTCTTTTACTAAAGCAAGTCCAAGTCCTGTTCCTTCTTGCTCTCGAGTTAGAGAAGCTTCGCTAATTCCAAATCTTGAAAATAATCTTCGGATCTGGGTTTCTTCCATTCCAACTCCAGTATCTCGAACGGAAACCACTGCCTCATTTTCTTTTTTTTGTAATTCGAAACGAATCATTCCTCCCGCTTCTGTAAACTTAATCGAGTTGGAGAGATAATTAAAAATACATTTGTCTAATTGTTCTGGATCTGCATCAACAAACAAAGGTTCGTCACATAATATCAGTTCGAAGTTGATATTTTTCCGTTTTACATAGGCGGTAAAGTTTTCTGATACCTGGGTTAAAAATTCACCCAAACGAAGTGGAGACTTTCGAAGTTCCATCCTACCTGAAGTAATTTTTTGGAGATCCAGGAGTTGGTTTACCAAACGAGTGAGTCGTCTTGATTGGTTTACCACAACTTTTACTTCTGAAGAAGAAAGCCCTTCTTCTCGCAGAAGGGCCGATTCCGATGAACCCGAAATTAAGGTGAGGGGAGTTCGTAATTCATGGGATATGTTTTGAAAAAAAGCTGTTTGTGCTTTGTTTTCTCTCTCCAATGAATCTTCGGCTACGTTAGCTGCCAAAGTGAAATAGTAAGCAAATCCAGCATGGAAGAGTGTAGAAAAAATAATATTGGATACATTGATGAGAGCAAGAAAATTCTCACTCCATACATATAAGGGAGGATAGGACATCGAATAATAATAGGTAGATGCAAATAGTAAACATCCAATGACTATACTTCCAAACTTAAGAAAGTTTTTTCCAGGAGGTAATAGAAAAATCCCTGTGGCAAAAAGCATCATGTAATATTGGTATCCAGCGCCCCATCCAAAAAAGTACGTGGCTGCTAAAGCGTGCAGGAACACTTCTGAAAAACATAAATACAAAGAAGTGAAAAGGAATTTCTTTCGATTGATCCAGATGGTGAACCCAAACCAAACTACACTCCCGATATTGAAGAGCGCCATTTCTATTGCTCCCACAGCAGAAAAGAAAAAGATGAAGGTGAAGTGGATGAGACCCGCTAAGACATAAATAGAATTGGTTGCTACATAATACCTTTGGTAGCGGAGTTCCACTCCCGCTGGAGACTGAAAGAGAGAGCGAACAAACGTTAGAAATTGGGTCATTCGTTAGAAAATAAATCAGCTAAAAGAAAAAAGTCAAGAAATCCTCAAATGAAATGAACGTACTTAGTTCATAAAAAGAGTAACCTAATGGTTGAAAAGCGGCTCCTATGATAGTTTTTTAATCATTGTGCTACTCGAAAAGGTTCAGGGACATTGGGGGTAGTCGAAGCAGGATAAGGAATGCCAGAGTTCATTAGAGATGTTCCTCCCGTTACTGCATCCACTCGGAATTGATAAAAATTGTTCGATGAAATATTGCTGACAAAACCATAAGTACCGGTCGGATCCAATGTAACAAATTGTAAGTTGGATCCAAAGGTCAGAATGGAATTTGCTGAGGAGAGGGAACCATTAGTTAAAGATATATCATGTTTTGCTAATTGTGCCCCTAGAATATTCACTGTATAAAAATACCTTCCTGATGGATGCATCACAGCCCGAAAGTTTCCTGCTGTTCCTGCAAAGGGGCTTCCTGGAATCGCTGTTAGGCTCCCTGTGGACAAATCAATTTGCCTGCCAACAATAACGCTGGTTCCAGAAACGGAATATAAGTAGTTGGATGTGGGCTCAATGAGAAGGGCCTCTAGATTGGAGATCCCCGTCGCAAATGGAGAACCGACCAAATTAGACAATACCCCTGTCGCCTGATCTATCAAATAACCGATGATAGGTTCGCTGCCACCATTTCCAGTGACATAAAGAAATTTTCCATTGTGAGTGATTGCCAAATGGTTGAGACTGCAGGAGCAGGGTTGGTTATAATCATTTATCTTTGTAAGTATTCCCGTATTCTGGTCAAAGGCAAAAGCAGCGATGCTGGCACCACTAATGCTTGATACATATAAAAATCTGCTTGATGGGTGAAAGGCAAAGAATACAGGATCGATTGTTGTGGTGCCTGCATTGGTATTTAGAGAAGACAGAAATCCATTGGTTGGATTTACCGCATAACTAGAGATATTGGTGATTCCGAATCCACCGGAATAAGCAAATTTTCCATTTGCTGAAAACTTGGCAGAATTGGATGCCAGTGGATAAGGTGATCCTGGTGTCGCAACTATCTCGCCAGTATTCATATTGAGGGAGTATAGTTCTGTATTGGTGCCAGCAGAGAAACTGATGAAATAGCGATATACGATAAATGTATCTAAGCTCTGCGAAGAACCTTGGTTGTTTTGGATTGTAATGGCTCCGGATTTTGCACCGTAGGGAACGCGAACTGTGACACTCGTTTGGCTTGCGGCATCGATGGCTGCTTCTACAGGACCAGCAAAGAACACTTTGTTTTCTAAAGCTTCTGCGGAAAAGTTCACCCCTTCGATGACTATCGTTTCACCTTCGACTCCCGAAGTTTTGGAAAGAGAATAGATCCTAGGTTGTATGAGGAATAAGGCCGCAGCAAGTTGTAAATGGAGTTTGGAAAACTGATCCTTTTCTGGGAAAAAATAGGGCCTCCATAACGGATGATAAAAACAAGAAACACAAAAAAACAAAGGTAATATATTAAGATTGAATTTTCGCATTTTGGCTTTGCTCTAAAGAGTGATTTATCTAATACTAAACAAGTCAGTTATGCAATAAATTATTTCCCATTTTGTTTCTAAATCTCAAAAAAAAATCCAAATCTTTGTATTGGTGAGTGGAATATTCTTTGGTAGTTTTAAGATCTATGTTACAAAAGGTGGAACACAGTCTTCAATTTTAGAGTGACTATTCAAATGGATCCGATCGACTGAGTTTTAAAGAAGGTGGTTGTTTGATGTTTATTAGAGCAAACTTTAGTGTTTTGTTTATTCTTTTTGTTTGCGGACTTTCCTGTCAGGTAACTTCACATAAAGTAACTCCTTATGTTTCTAATAGTTCTACTGAAACCATCCCGTTGTCTCCCAAACCAAAAGTTGAGGTTGAATTCCAAGTGGTCAAAGTCGCCGATTGGGAAGCCTCTCTTGCTGGGCTTTTAGACTTGGATGATCCAAAAGCCAAAGCAGCAGGTTTGAAGGATCGACTCGAGCCTATTTCTATTTATTTTTATCTCATCAAACACCCAAAATACGGAAGTTTTATGATCGATTCTGGAATGGGAGAAAACTTCCCTAATGGAAAGGATGGGCGCCTTGTCAGCTCCATCGTGGAATCGCAAATGCATTTTGATAAACTTAAAGTGTATGAAACGACTAACACCTATTTGAAAAAAAATAAAATAGATTTAAAGGGAGTGTTTTTTACTCATCTGCATTTAGATCATACTCTTGGTTCCTATGAGATGGACAGGTCGATTCCTTTTTATGTGGGGCCGGGTGAGGTAACTAGCAAGTATTTCATTAACATTTTTGTGCAAGGATCCACCAATCGTTTGTTAGGAGAAAATCCAAACTTAATTCAATTTGATTTTGGTAAAAGTCCAAATGAAATTGTCGTCCTTGATTTTTTTGCAGATCAGAGTTTTTATATTCTTTCCGTACCGGGACATACACCGGGAAGTTTAGCATTTTACATTCGCTCAAAAGAAGGCGGGCACTTGATACTTGGGGATTCTTGTCATACCAGATGGGGATGGAAAGAAGGAGTCACACCAGGTGCTTTTACAACGGACCGCAAACTCAATCGGAAAAGTTTGGACTTTTTAAAAGGATTGGCTGAAACACATAAACCTAAGTTTGTCTATCCGGGACACCAAGAAAGAATATCAAGTTCGGAAAAGTAAAAAAAGTCAAAAGATCCTATTGTTTCTCATTGGATAGTGTCTCTTGAGAAACCTTGGCGCATTGTATTCTCGGTGTAGGTTTTTCCATCTACAAAAAGATGTAAATAGTCTGGTCCGCCAGCTTTAGCTCCGGTTCCAGATAGTTTTCCTCCACCAAATGGTTGTCTGTTGACTACGGCCCCAGTGATCCCACGGTTGACGTATAGGTTTCCCGCTTCTATTTCCAATTTTGCCTGCAACAGATGTTTTGGATTCCTTGAGATAACTCCACAAGTAAGTGCGTAGTCAGAATCATTTGCGTATTTGATTCCCATAGAAAAACTCGAAATCTTTAGCATCGAAAGTAAAGGTCCAAAGATTTCCGAGGTCCACATGGAGGAATCGAGTTGTGGTTCATACAAACTTGGTGCAATATAATATCCGTTATCTGGAATTAAGGAAGTTTTTGTTGCTAAAAAACTCTCATTCTCCTTTTGTAAGTTCAAAAGTCGCTGATAACTTTCTTCATGAATTACAGGTCCAACTCGATTTTCAAAATCCAAGGGTGAGCCAATCAATAATCCATCCATGGCTGCGATTAATCTTTCCTTTAATTTATCATAACAATCGTTATGTACGAAAAGTCGAGAGAGGGCACTGCATTTTTGACCTTGGAATCCGAACGCAGAAGAAAGTATGCATTGGATCGCAACGTCCAGGTCGGCGTCTGCATCAACTATCATTGCATTTTTTCCACCTAACTCACAGATAACTTTTTTAATGATACGTTGTCCGGGAGAAACAAAGGAAGCTTTTTGAAGAATGGAAAGACCGATATCCCTGGAACCTGTAAAATTGATTACAGAAACTTCCGGGTGAGTGACAATGGCTTCCCCGATTTCGGAACCAAGTCCCGGTAAAAAATGGAAAATTTCTTTCGGAACACCGGCCTCCCAAAAACATTTTGTGATTTCATAAGCTGTAGCGGATGTTTCTTCTGCTGGTTTGGCAATGACTATGTTTCCTGTTACAATGGGGCCTGCACACATTCCAGTAAATATGGCCATGGGAAAATTCCAAGGAGAGATACAACCTACGATTCCCTTTGGTTTGTAGTAGTATAAATTGTCTTCACCTAACAAGTTTACATTTTTCGGAAGAAGTTGATTGATAGCAATCATTGCATAGTAACGGCAAAAGTCGACGGCTTCTGCAAATTCAATTTCTGCTTCCGTAATATGTTTTCCTGTTTCCCAAACACAAACAGAGATAATAAAATCTTTTTTACTAACTAATTTTTCTGCGACTTTTAGCAATATGTTCGAACGTATTTCTTGTGGCAGCTCTTGCCACTTATTCCAATTAACTTTGGAAATTTCAATGGCTTCCTGTAAGTCATTGGTTTTAGCAAGAGAAACCTTTGACACCACGAGATCTGGTGACCAAGGGTTTTTGTGAACAAAACGATTTGCCGAAAATTTCTCCATACCACCGACGGAAATGGGAACCTCGAAAGGAAGTGAATTCTTAATAGAATTTAATACAGAACTTAAGGCGGTTCTTTCTGTATTCACTGAAAAATCACGAATGGTTTCATTTCTAAATTCCATTGACTGTTTCCTTTTTTGGATTGATGATCAAGGATTCTAAGTTTTTTCCAAGACTCATTTGATATAAAAAACCTTGGTTGGAGGTATTCTCTAATAATCTACGAATCAAGTATGCCATTCCAGGAAGTAAAGATCCAATGGGAGAATATTCTCTTATAATAATTCCCATCGACTCTAATCCAGCTTTGTATTTTCCGGCCATTCCATATAACATTTGAATTTCAAAATCCAAAATGGATTTATTTTTAGCATGATATAGAATAAAGGAAAGCGATCGAAGATTATGTGTTCCAAATGCAGGTCGAAGGTAAGGAGTCGATTCCAAAAGATATAAAACATTTTCTTCAAAATTTATATCTGTTTCTCTTTTGGTATCAAAAACAGGAGAAACCCAGCCACGTTCTTCTGCTTTGATACGTTCATATTCTAAGTAAGCTCCCTTCACAAGTCGAATGGTGACGGGAACTCCCCGGAACTTTGCATATTCTTTCCAAGAAATTAATTCATCTTTGGAAGATTTTAAATAAGCTTGTACAACAATACCAAAATGAGGGTAGGATTTGAATTCCTCTTCCAAAAACAAATTCATCGCTGTTTGTGTAATGATTGATTTTAGATCGTATTGTTCCATATCCAAATTGATTCCGATTCCTTTCTGCATCGCCAAATGAAGAATGGGGCGAAGAACTTCTTTTAAAAAAAGGATACTCATCTCTTCTGATTCTGGATATAATCTTGTTTCGATCCCTGAACATTTGATAGAAATATTGGTGCGTAGTTTAGGGTCGATATTTACGGGCACTTCTGGCAAAATTTCTATGAGTTCCGTATATTGCCTTAGATATTCTTTAGCTTCTTTGGGCGATACTGCAATTTCGCCTAATACGTCATAAGTGCGGGGCCTTGCGGACGCACCTATTGGTTGTAAGTTTTTTGCTGAATTAGTCAGGATAAACAATTTGGCAAAAACTTTTACAGCTTTTGATATCATAAAAGAAATAAGAAAGTTTAGGGATAAAGTATTGATAAAAAAATGAATCGAAGATTTTAAAAAAATCGGTATCTCCGTATCTTCATCGAAAATATAAATTTTAAAATACGAATAAATGTTTTTTGTTTTGAGAGAGGGGAGGACATCAATAAATTTAAAAATCTGTAACTTTAATTTGGGATATTGAAATCCAAAATGAATGATTCTGGAGGTAATAAAAAATACGCATCTTTGAAACAAAGACCCATTATTCGAATCTATATTTTTCGCAATACGAAGGATTTCCGTATCATCATATTGCATTTGTTTTGTAAACATAATGTAACAACCAAATTTGATCCTAAAACTCTAGATTCTTTTAAAAAATGAGAATATAAGATATGAAAGGAGTTGTAAACAATAACTTAGATGTTTTTATTTCCCAATGGGAAATTTAACGGATTTACTAATTGAAAAAGAATCTAAGTTTGGAGCCTTTAATTATTCTCCGTTACCGGTTGTATTGGTAAAAGGTGAAGGTATTTATCTTTGGGATATAGAAGGAAAAAAGTATTATGATTTTCTTTCTGCATACAGTGCTGTGAATCAAGGTCACTGCCATCCAAAAATTGTGGAAGTTTTCCAAAGACAATCATCCATCCTTACGCTTACTTCCCGAGCCTTCCATAACAACAAACTTTCGCTATTTACTGAGTTCATGTGTTCTACATTTGGATACGATAGAGTATTGCCAATGAATACGGGGGTGGAGGCAGGAGAAACAGCTGTTAAACTAGCTAGGAAATGGGGATACCAAAAGAAAAAAATTCCACACAACCAGGCAAAAATCATATTCTGTGAAGGGAATTTTTGGGGTAGAACGATTGCCGCCATCTCTTCGTCTACAGATCCGAAAAGTAAAAATGATTTTGGTCCTTTTCTTTCTGGATACGAAATCATTCCCTACAATGACTTGAAAACTTTGGAAAAGGCAACTTCTGATCCGAATGTGGCTGCTTTTATGGTAGAGGCGATTCAAGGCGAAGCTGGTGTCATTGTTCCTCATGAAAATTATCTAAGAGAAGCAAAAAGAATATGCGAATTACATAATGTACTATTGATTGTTGACGAAATACAAACTGGTTTGGGTAGAACAGGAAAACTTCTATGTTCCGATCATTCTGCAATAAAACCTGATTTGTTACTTCTCGGTAAAGCTCTTTCGGGTGGAATGATGCCCATTTCCTGCGTGTTAGGTTCCGATGAAATTCTATTACTTTTAAAACCTGGTGAACATGGCTCTACCTTTGGTGGAAATCCACTTGCTTGCGAAGTGGCAATGACCGCTGTGAAAACAATTTTAGAGGAGGGGATGTCAGAGAATTCTGAAACAATGGGGGCATTATTTAGAGATACGATAAAATCTTGGAATCACCCACTAGTGCAATCGGTTCGGGGAAAAGGTCTTTTAAATGCGGTTCAATTCATGGAGATAGTAGATGCAAAAAAACTTTGTATTGAGCTAATGAAACTGGGGATTTTGGCCAAAGAAACTCATAAAAATACAGTTCGGTTTGCACCACCCCTTGTGATCCGGGAAGCCGAGATGAAACAAGCTTTGGAAATTATTAAAAGTGCAATTGATTTGTTCTTGTAGATCAGTTAAACAGTGGAAATTTCTGAAATCTTTTTCACTTCCCATCATACGCTTTTCGAAAAAAGAACGAAAAGGATGTTATGAGTTTAGGTACCTCTAATAAAGTTTTTAAACTAAATCCAGTGTCTCCATGTGAGATAAGATTTGTAATACAAAGTTTGCATTCTACACCACGAGCTACCAGTTTTTTATGCAACATGGAAGACTCGTTAGCTGGCACTACATCATCTTTTAATCCATGAATCAATAAAATGGGTAGGTTGAGGGAATTTATGTGGTTTGTTACCGATAAAGCCGACAACAATTCACGATCTTTCCCGCTTTTCTTCAGAATGATTTCCCAATGTTTCATTCGGAAATTTTTATCATATTTCAAGTTTTCAAAAAAGTCGCGATCTGTTTTTTTCATTTTTGAATAATGAGGTTCGAATAGATTGTCTTTGTATTTGAAATAATTGTCCAAAATAGCAAGTTTGATGGCTTTGAATAAACTTTTGTTTTCTCCAATGGATAGGGGAAGAAAATTGAGTAGAAGAATCATTCGGCCATATTCATCCAAATTCTGGTCTGCGAATAAATTTCCAATTATATCATCTACGTTGGCAAAGGCTCCGATTGTACAAACGGAATTGATTCGGTTGGCAATTTGTTTGTCGCTTACTGCAATGAGACTCAATGATCCCGAAAAAGAAGGAGCAAAAATGGACACTTTCCCAGAGGGGCATAAATCTTTTTGATCTGAGATAAAAAGAATCGAATCTTTAATGTCGTCAATGTTACGTAAAGAAATTTTATAATCGCAGATTTCATCAAAGAATGGACTCACAACTGTATAACCAATCTTATTAAGAGTTTTATTGAGGATGATAAATCTCGGATCACGGTTTCCCAGCGGTGCGAGTCCATTGATCGTAACGATGGTACCAAGTGATTTTGATTTTGGAATATAACAGTCCGCACGTAAATTTCCATTACGAATGGGAAGCGATATCTCCCTAACAGCAGGCAGAGTTTCCTCTGTACTTTGTAACCCCAACAAAAATTGGATCGATTTTAACCACGCTGTTAATTGATTCATTGATTTACTTTTCCGGAAGTTATGTTCTTTATCAGAAAGATTCTAAAAGTTATGTTTGAAATCAATCGAAATCTAATGAAATCAGACCGAACCCAATCTTTTACTTTATAATGTAAATTAGTTGAAATACGAGTTTCAGTAGCGTTAAAATAAGTTGATATTTTTCAAAGGAAACATGAATTAAGTTTGTGATCTTTGGATGAGAAAGGGATATCTGCATAGTGAAAAAGGATAATTTAGGATTGATACGTGATCAATCGATACACAACTTGAGAAAGATCCTTTCTATTGGGCTTATGATGGCGTTTTTTTTTCAATGCCAGCGTTCTGAATTTAATTCTGCCTGCGATCCCGATTCCTCTGCCTATCTACAAACCTTGGTTGTCCTTGTAGGAGCTAGTGAATACACAGATTTCTGTGGCGCCCACGTTAGAAACCCACGAATCAAAATTCCTCGTTTTATCCTCGTTACGAATGTTGGATTGTCCACGGCAACGAGTAGCATCAATGTGTTTCAGATTGATCCAAACACTGGTGCTATTTCACAAGTGACTGGGTCACCGTTTCAATTGACAAACCGTCCTCGTTATTCTGTCACCAATGCCACTGGAACCATAGTGTATGTTGCCAACATCGGTAATACTTCCGTTTCCATACTCAATCTCAATCCAGAGAACGGAACTCTATCTTTAAACCATCCTGATTTGGTTCTTTCTTCCACTCCGTATTCTTTGGCATTAGATCCCAATGGAAAATACTTATTTGCCAGTTCAGAAGGCCAGAAGGAAATCCATCGGATGGCGATTGATTCTTCAGGAAACCTTTCTAGCTTAACACCTGTTGCAGTTACGGCAAATCCCATTTCTGGTGCTGTGGGACGAATGGTTTTTGATTCTAAAGGTAGACATTTGTATGCAGGTCTCACGAGTGCGCCTGGAGACATGGCTGGTGTGCAAGCGTTTCACCTAGATGCAGCGAATGGGAATCTAACTTCTGTAAATTTTTACCAGACCAATGTGAATAATCTTTCCATTGCCATTTCTGCGAATGATCAGTTTGTTTATGGAGCCAATTATTTTTCACAAGATGTATTCCCGTTTCTGAGAGATAAAAACTCCGGTGCTCTAACCATCCAAACGAGTATTTCCGCAGGGGTGGCGCCAGGGTATGCCATCGTGGACCCACTCAATCGTTTTGTCTATGTTGCCAATAGTGGCACTGGCCAAGGAACAATTTCTGCATATTCCATACAGCTAACCAATGGAGCATTAACACCTGTAAGCGGGTCTCCCTTTGTGTCGGGGTTTAGTCCCATTGGTCTTAGTATCGACCCAAAAGGAAAGTTTTTATATTCCTCCAATACGGAAGGTGGGAGTGTCTCTGGATTTACCATAGGCGACGATGGATCTCTTTGGCCTATGGCGGGATTTCCTGTAACTGCTGGAACCAATCCTTTTTCGATAGAAATTGTTTCGTATTGAGTATTGTATACGATTTATAAATTTTTTATAAATCTATTGGTAAATAGGCAGCAATTTCTAAACTATTAAAGCTGTGATGATTGTTTCCTGCTTTAAATGAGGAATACATTACCGTTAGTCGAAAATTTACAAAACTTGTAGGATACTCGACAAATAGAACAACAGGAACAAAATACGTTTGTTTTGCGGAGACTGTACCTCGGCTGATCGATGAGATGGTCAATAATTCGATAAGGGAAGCATCTCGAAACATTAAATAAGAAATAAAAAATTGATTGTGATTTATGTTTTTTAAATCAATTTCTCCCTTAGCCGCCATATACAAACCTAGGTTTTGTAAATTCTCACCTTGGCCTAAATTTGCCAACAGAAAGGAACGAACAGGGTCACCTGTAAAATTCTGTTCATTGAGTAATGATACTCTACCCACTAAGTTTGCATAGTTGTCAAAAGCGCCTGGTCTGTTCCCGAAGGACAAAGGCAAAATATCCAAAAAACTGTTTTGAAAATTTGCATTCCCTGAAAAACGAATCCGACCTCCACCTACACCTAAACCAATTCTTACGTGGTCTATTCCTTCTTTGCCAATATAAAAAGCCGGGGCGATAAATGTATAATTGCCTGATACTCTAGTTCCTATATCTTCATTGGAAATTTGTGTGTCTGCAGAACTGGATCCTGATCCGGATCCAGAACTTCCTGAGCTGCTGGAGCTTGAGCCTGATGATGAATTAGAACTTGATTCAAAAAATGATAAATCTCCTTCGTATCTTTGCCTTGAAATGAGAAAAGGTTTGGCTCTTCCAAGGATAGTGAATCCGAAGTTTTCAGAAATCTGAAAATCAACAGATTTTAAATCCATTAGAAAATCTATGTTTTTTTCTATGCTTAGATCTGCGGCCATATCTGCCCTACCTAACTGTGATTTGATGATCATTTCAGAAAAACCATAGGTTACACCTGGATAGAGAGATATATAGTTGGGGCCATTTTTTTTTCTAAGGTTAAACACTCCATATCTGTCTCCACTTTTGCCAACAGTTTGGGGGGACCGTTCTTTTGTTTCTGGAGTGACTTCTTCAATTTTTTCTTGCGATTTTACCGACTTTGCAAAAACAAAAAAGTAGAATATTAGAATAATTATGTTTCTCATAAACAAACAGTTGCTAAGGTTACTTAAAAATGCAACTATTTGAAAGTTTCAACAGAATGACGAAAACTGGTTTCTGGCACAAAAAACAGAGGGAAAATCGGTTACCTTGGAAAAGTGAAAAATGCCCGAAAAAGAATTTCCAATAAGCTGGAATCGAATAAATTACGAAACAATTCAGAGATTTTGTGGTGCTGGCCAGTCTAAAAAGACAACCTTTCGGCAGGAATCTATTGAAAAATTTAGCCCTTTCTTTACTGATCTTATTTTCATTTGTACAATTCCATTGCAAAGCTTTCGGAAAAGATCCTCATGGAGCCCACCTTGAGAAAATCAAATCCTCAACGCACTTTGACAAAACTCGGGAACAGTTTGTAAATCGCAGACCTGACGTTCTGGAAAAAATGCGAGAAGGCCAAAACTTCTTTTCTCTAGCTTTTAAATTCTTTTTTGGTGGTGATAAAAACCAAAAACCAGATGTGAAACTTCCTGAAGAAAAACCGGATTTTGCTGAGTTTTTAAAACCAGATGAAAGCATCAAATTTATATGGTTTGGTCATTCTACCTTTCTTGTGAATATCGAAGGAAAAATATTATTTTTTGATCCTGTATTTTCAGAATCGGCCGCGCCTTTTAGTTTTATGGTGAAACGGTTTCAAGATGCCGTTGTCAAATTGGAAGAATTACCTCCCATTGATTATATCATTATATCTCATGACCATTATGATCATCTCGATATGCCAACCATTGAGTTTTTTAAAAACACAAATACAAAATTTATTACTCCTTTGGGAGTTATATCTCATTTAAAAGAATGGGGTGTTCCAGAGGATCGTCTAACAGAGCTTGACTGGTGGGAACCCATTGAGGTCGGTAAAATAAAAATTGTTTGTACTCCGGCCCAACATTTTTCAGGAAGGCGGGGTATGAATGGTAATAAAACATTGTGGTCTTCTTGGACTGTAATCGGACAAAAAGAACGATTTTATTTTAGCGGGGACTCTGGTTATGATGTTCACTTTAAAAACATAGGTGATAAGTTTGGACCTTTTGATTTAACATTCATTGAAAATGGTCAGTACAACCCGATGTGGGAAGCGGTGCATGTTTTACCAGAACAAACAGCAAAGGCTCATCTTGATTTAAAAGGGAAAAGGCTAGTGCCCGTACACTGGGGAATGTTTAACCTATCACTGCATAGTTGGTATGAACCAGCTGAATCTCTAGAAAAACAGGCTGAGATCTATAAAATCGATTTACTCACTCCTAAATTTGGACAAATTGTCAAAATTCGAGAACCCAACCTAATGGAAAGATGGTGGAAAAAGTTTATCCAGTCGGAATGATTGTTTAGTTCGGGAAGTTTACAAAAAAAGAGGAAACTAAAAATGAGGAGGAGAAAGTAAGCGAATCTTAGTCGATGTTTGTAAATTTTTTGCGGGCATGGTAATTTTTTTTCCTCAAAATTTCCGATTCCACTGATATTATGAGTGTTAGCTAAAGAGAGCAAGGACTTATTGAATTCTCTAAATCCTTGATACCAAAGATTCATGAGTATAATTGGAATTAGAAAAGTGCCCTATGTTTTGATTCCCTTTTCCTTCATTTGTTCTGCGAGCTTTTTAGGAATGGGGGCACACTTACAATGTTTTTGGTGTTCGAGATGCCAATGGACACGTTCTTCAAAGGAAGCATTTTTGGGCATTTTATGTTCTTTATGCCATTCTTTATTTAATTTCATACGATAGCCTCTTTCTTCCTACTTCCGTTTTAAACAAAACTTTTGCAAACTGAAATATATTATGTTTATTGTTTGAGATGGAATTGAGCAGTCAGAATTTAAATGTAAAAAGGAATTCATTGCGCCAGCGATTGCAGCGGAAATCCTTTCCGAATCAGGAGGAAATCTTTGTTGGTATACGGATGGGAAAGATTGGAGCGAAAAGCGCGGTCGTTTGGAAAAAAAATCCTTATACACCAAACAGATTCGAGGCGCCCCTTTTCTTAAAAATGAGAACCAAACAATCAGAATTTGAACCCACTTAGAAAACAATAAGTAGGTTTTTGTATGTTAAAATATTTGGTGTGTTTCCCTATCCTGTCCCTCCTTTTTTGGAGTTGTTCGAATCAGAAAGAGGATGGCCTTATCCCTGGCACAAAACTCACGGGAGATCCCTTGGCCGATGCGGTTGTGCTTTCCATTTTAGTCACTCCTTCCTGCCAATACCTGACCAATGAAAATGCAAATTCACCATTTAATGTCAATGGCTCCATTTCTATCTGTAGTATCCAGTCTGTTAGTGGGTCGATCACGGTCCAAACCAGTGGGACCTATGAAGTGACCGGATCTTCAGGAAAACAAACCCTTACATCTTCCAGTTGTAATTCGAGTCGATTTGATTTTCTTGTGTCGTTAAAAGAGGGAAATACCGAACTCTTTGTTTCATCGGCAACGGGTGCTAAACAAGTTGTTTTGGAAGTGGGGAAGTCTTATTCTTTGCAATCGACAGGACTTGTGAATCCTTCCGATTACCAGTGCCAAGGAAGAGCTGTAACTTCAAATATCACTCCCTACCGCATCAATCTTCGAAAAATTTAAGTTAGTTGTATAAAAAGGATTCTTTCGTAAGATTTTTCACGAAAGTTTCCTTTGGTTCTAGGTAGTTTCCGCAATTGCGGGAACCTCCCATAGCATTTCTGTTAGTTTAGCACTAGGATGTTCGTATGAAACATCTAGTTGGGATTTTGTTACTTCTGCGTTCCTTAAAGGAAAATATTCTACGCCAATCCATGCAACAAAGTCTTCCGGGAAAAATCCCTTCGATTCAGTATTCGCGGTGAGACCGTATATGATTCTTTATGTTCATAAAATCATTCTATCGCGGTTGTTAATCCTAATTATTTTGTTTGGATTATTGTTATTCCCCCAATGTACGGCTGTAGATAAAAAAACGTATTTGAAGGGATTTTATCAAACATATCAATATCGGCCTCACCAACAATTGACCTATGCTGAAAAACATGGATACAATTCAGAGTGCCTGGTTCTTATGGAAGGGCCGGTTCCCAGTCGGATGGAACCTTGTGCCATCGGGGATAGGCGATCCGGTCGGGATATGTATCGGGAAACAGAAGTGGAAGTGGCGGGAGATTTTTTCCCTGTGAATTGGCAGATTGTTGGTTATGCATATTCATTGCATGTGAACGAAAGTTATTACCAAGATGTAATACTTTATAGCAGTTCCTATCAGCGCTGGGACCAACCTTGGCATCTGCGTACCTATACCTATCGTAATATCTATAGTAAAGAAGTAATTCGAAATAACAGTCGGTATTCGAATCCGATGTCACCATATAGGTTCAATATGAGAGCAGCTAAGTGATTTCCGATTGACGAAAAGAAAAAAAATCCACAAAATTTAGAAGCATTTTCTGAAATTTTTAGTGAATCCTCTATGAAACTATATTCTCCGTTTTTTTCCTTTTTTTTATCACTCCTGTTTGTGGTTTTGTTTCAATTCCCGATTGAGGGAAAGGATACAGAAAGTTTACATATCGGTTTTGGATCTTGTCTTCACTAAGACAAAGAAAGTCCTGTTTTAACTCAGTGGGAAAAGGAACCTTTCGACCTCATCCTTTTGTTAGGTGATAATATATACGCAGATAGTTTGGTTGCTACAGAAAAGATTCCCGCTTACCAAAAACAATTCGCTCGGCCCGAGTGGAAGGCCATTCGTTCTCAGTCACAAATCCTTGCGACCTGGGATGATCATGATTACGGAATCAATGATAGTGGTGGCGAATATTTAGATAAAGAAAAGAGCCGCGAAATTTTTATTTCTCAAGTGGGATCTTTAATGCCCCAAGGGCAAAGTTTTGGAACCAAAGAGGGAAAGGGGATTTTTCATTCCTATTGGCTTAAGTTGAAAGAGAAAAAAATTCATATTGTGATTCCGGACACTAGGTTTTTTCGCTCTCCTCTAAAAAGGAAGTTTTGGTCTTATTTTACAGGGAAAAGCCAATACCGTCCGAATGAAGCAGAGGAGGCCACAATTCTTGGTGAAGAACAGTGGAAGTGGTTGGCAGAAGAATTGGACAAACCCTCTGACTTACTCGTTTTTGTTTCTGGAATCCAAGTCATTCCCATAGAACAACCGTTTGAGAAATGGGGAAACTTCCCCAAAGAAAGAGATCGTCTTTTCCGACTTTTAAGTTCTGCGAAAACTTCCGACTTAGTCATTCTTTCGGGGGACAGACATATTGCAGAAATATACGAATATCCATTATCGGAAAGTCGAAAGTTAATTGAAGTTACTTCGAGTTCTCTCAATTTGCCTTTGCCATTTTTGCCATTGGAATATGATTCAGAATACAAACTTGGGTCTGCATTTCGAGAGGAAAACTATGGATCTCTTCGGATTCAGGTAAAAGAAGGAAAATTGGTTTGGCGGTCTGAGATCAAAGACAAAATTGGAAATGCGGTCCTGCGGTACAGTAACAATGATTCTAATTAAAAATAATTTCAAGAAACAATAGGAGGATATTCATTTTGAAACCCAAACAAAAAATTTTAGAAAGTTCCTTTGCGTTGTTTCGTGAAAAAGGTTTCCAAGCAACAGGAATTGCAGAGATCTTAGATAAGGCCGGAGCTTATAAAAAAACTCTGTATGATCATTTTAAATCAAAAGATGATATTGGATTTGAATATCTAAACTATCTTTCTGAACAACAAAGAGTTGTTATGTTAAAGGTATTGGCAAAAGCAAATGGAATGTCTGACTTCATCGAGAAATGGGTCAATTTTATTGTCAGAAACCAGAGGAACACTTCCAGGAAAGATTGCCCGATAGCTCTTTTTTCAGGTGAGATTTCGCACTTGAGTCAATTTGATTCCTACAGAAACAAAGCCGTCCACCATGTATTGGATACGGTAGAAACCTGCATTTTGAAATTTGCGCCAAATTTGCGCCAAGAACTTGTTAAATCTTTAAGTTATGAGTTGTATATGAGTTATCTTGGTGGCCTCCGGTTGTATGCCCTAACCAAAGATCGAAAGGTGATTGAACGAATGAAATCGCAGATGATCGCATCTGCTGAGCGCTTAATAAAAGGATAATCTTTATTAAGCGCCCTTTTCAGTTTAGCGGAAAAATTTGAATTTTACTCAATCAGGGATTTCTGTTTTTTCTTTAGGAATTTCTTGGACAAACATCCATATAAGACCATCTTTTACTTTTCCAAGTCCGAGATAGAGGTAGTAAAAAGGATAACCTAAAGGTCCTGGTTTGTATTCTTTTTGGACTACCGGTTCCCATTTTTGAAGAACCTGCACTTGGACAGAAGATAGTTGCACGGCGCTCGATAAGTATTTTAATCTTCCTTCCCATCTTTCGATGGATTCTGAAACTTTATTTAGTTCTGCTTCTACTTTTAAGATTTCTTCCACAGTTTTTGCCGTTTTTAAAATATCTAAAAGTCGAACACGCATTTTCAGTGCATTCTCCATCCGAATTTCTGTATCGGTATAATCTTCTGTTACATCTTTTGCAGAGACATCTTCAGAATAGTTTTGCGATTGGTTTTTTAGGGTGAATAAAAACTGCTTTAATTTCTCCGCAGGAATCTTTAGTTGAACTACTCCGTTGGAACTATACTGCAGCGCATAACCTCCATAAGTCTCAGCAAGTTTAATGATTTCTGTGACTTTGGATTCAATTTCTTTTGATTGTAAATTGACGTTCACGGAATACACCATCATTCTTTTTTGGATTTTTAATTCACTGGGTGTATTTTCTGTTTTAGGTGATGGCGCAGAAACGGAAGGTGTATAATCTTCTGCCCCCCCAGAATACCGACTCATGGGCCTTTCCCTTTCCATTGTTTTGGAAGAGGAACATTGGATTAAAAATAGAGAAAGGCTAAGAAGTAGTAGGGGACTGAGTATTTCTTTTGCAATTTTCATGTTGGATACTGAGATTAGCTCACTCAGTATCCAACCGCAAATCTTTTTTAAGTGCCGATTCTCGATTCTAAAAAGCTACCATAACCTTTTTCTTTTCCTAAGGAATTGACTGGTTTTCCCTGATCAATGGCAAGTTTGCCGTTGATGTAGACTTTTTTGATTGTGTCATCGTTACGTCTGACCCAACGTTTGAAGTCTTCCATAAAAGGCATGGGAGCTTCTATGTCTTTTGCGAGTGAGTCGTCGAGTTTGGTTGGATCAATCAAAACTAAATCGGCTCTTTTTCCTTCTTTGATATAACCTGCATCGATACCAAACCAATCTCCAATTTCTCCTGTTAGACGATTGACTGCCCTTTCTAAAGTCATAAATGGTTTTTGTTCCAACTCAGCATCTCTTACTAATTTTAACATACGAAGAGGAAAGTTGTAATGAGCCATTCCACGTAAGTGAGCACCGGCATCAGAGAATCCGATAAGGATGTCTGGATAGGAAACGATTTTTTGTAGAGGTTCCTTTCTATGGTTTGCCATTACTGTATACCAGCGAACTTTGTTTCCGTGTTCGGCAACTAAATCTAAGAAAGCAGTGACGGAATGAACTCCTCTTTCTTTGGCAACATCATCGATGGATTTTCCAATTAAAGATTTGTCGGGAGCGTCCACAATCTTTGTTTCGCGAAAGTTTCTATGGAAAACACGAGGCAAAAACCAATTAGTCCATTGGCGTTTGAACCAGGAACGGTAAGTTGGATCCTTCATTAATTGTTTTCTTTCCAACTCATCTTCAATATGATTTGCCTTAGCTCCAGCTGCAAATTCTTCAAAGACAACTACATCCATTCCATCGGCATACAAATCAAAAGGTTCAGGAAGTGCTTGGAACTTAAAGTCCGACTTAAAGATTGTGTTTGTGATGCGACCAATGACCCCGAGTAATTTATACAAACCTGGATCAAATTTAACATCCATTAACGAAATGATTGTGGTTTTTAGAGGTTTACGAAAGAGACCAAAGGCTTCCTTTAAGAACATAAGAACATTAATTTTTGTCGAAACATTGGGAACACCTTGGAAGACCTTTCCTCTTTTTCTCAATGTTTTGTTGAGGTATTGGTATTCACTCCAATTTGCAAAAGTAGAGGGAAGAGGGCGTGATCTAAATCTAGATCCATCCATTTTATCCCAAACAAGAGTATTGATAGAAAGACCCATAAAACCTGCGTCCAATGCTTCTTCCAGGTGTTTGTTCATTTTTTCTAACTCTTGTTTTGTGGGAACTTCTCCTTTGGTAAGAGATCGTTCGAGGCCCATCACGTGAGCACGAATGGCAGAGTGACCTGCAAACGAAGTTACGTTGGGTCCGAGTGGCATATTGTTTAAATGTTTTTTATATTCAGAGGCAGAGTTCCAATTTTTTTTACTCTCAAGGATGGATAAAACATTCTTTCTTGGAATGGCTTCCACACGACTAAACATATCAGCCAAATCAGTTGGGTCACCGATGGCTAAACTTAAAGAGCAACTTCCTAGGGAGATGGTTGTAATCCCGTGGCGAACCGACTCTGATAGATCTGGTGCCATTTCGATCTCAGCATCGTAATGAGTATGAAAGTCTATAAACCCAGGGGTTAGCCAAAGGCCTTTAGCATCGACCACCGTTTCCCCAGAGTTAGGGCTAAGTTCTGATTTAGAGATGGATTGAACCACCCCATCCCTAATTCTCACATCACCGACAAAAGATGGATTTGTGCTACCGTCAAAAATTCTCGCCTGTTTGATGAGAGTGTCTGCCATGAATACCTCCAGAAAAACCAAACGAAATTATGGCAGATTGACAAAGTTTTGTCAATGATTCGAGTGGAATCACATAAAAGATTCTCTGGACGAAAGGCCTCCGTGTTCAGGAGGCAACCATGAAACGACTCGCTAAATCCACTAACTCTGCTTCGGTGATTTCTCGATTGTTCTCTTTGGAAGAAATCGCCTTGGCTTTTTCAAACAATCTATGGATTTCTTCGTTTGGAACGGCGATCCCTCGTTTTTCCAATAAAAATTGAATGGCACGATGTCCCGATTGGTTGGTAAAGGAGATAGTTTCGGAATCATTTCTACCAACAAATTCGGGAGAAAAAGTTCGGTAAGCACCTTTGGTTTGTTTTATGGTCTTGGCAACACCATCCTGATGGATACCTGAGCGATGTGAAAAGATATCTTCGCCAATAATTGGTGCCTTTTCTCCAATCGGAATGCCTGTCATCTCTGCAATTCGTTTGGCAGTGGGATAAATTCTTTGGAAGTTAATTCCCAAAGATTCACCATTTTGGTGTAAGGCGATAGCAGTTTCATACAAGTTAGTATTACCTGCTCTTTCTCCAAGTCCATTCAAAGCCACTTCAATTTGTTCAGCACCCACATAAGCACATTCCACAGAAGTGGCAGTTGCCATTCCTAAATCATTGTGGGTATGCACAGAAACTTTGGCCCTATTACCAATAAAGTCTTTCATATCCTTCACCATATTTACAAATACCATGGGCCGGTATCGTTCCACTGTATTAGGTAAGTTGATGATATTGGCACCGGCATCAATCGCTGTAAGAAACGCATCTTTAGTAAAAGCAAAGTTTTCAATAGCATCTCCAAAATGTTCCCCGGAGAATTGAATTTCTACATCAGGTCCGACGATGGATCTGGCAAAGGAAACAGAGTTTTGAATTTTTTGAATCACTTCACTTTCAGAAATTTTCAAAACATGGCGGATGGAAAAATCACTGACGGGATAAACGATATGCATTCGGGGTTTGTTTGCATATTGGATGGCTTCCCAAGTTCTCGCAATTTCTGTTTCGTTGGCTCTCGACAATCCTGCGATGGGAATTCCGACTGGTGCTCGTTTGGCGAGAGTCTTACTTGCCACAAACTCTGTTTCATTGGAAGAGGGAAAACCCACTTCGATTCCATCGACATTCAATTCGACAAGCAAATCAAAGACTTCGATTTTTTCCTCTAAGGTCCAGGGTCTACGTAAAGCTTGGTTTCCGTCCCGTAAGGTAACGTCTTGGATTTTAATTTGGTTTGGTTTCATAGTTCCTCCGAATCCGCTGCCACTACCACCGGAAGGAGGACCAAAAATAAAAAAAGCCCACTTCCCGGTTGGGAGTGGGCTTTGTCACACAGCACGTTCTCCCTCGATCTATAAAAGTTCGAGGAGGAGTAGTAACTGAATGTTAGCAGATGATTTCATGGTTAACTTTTAGACGACCATACGCATACATTCCTGTCAATTTTTTTTAAACAAAACACGAGAAATTTGTACAAGAAAGATTTGGATTCCAAAACCGATAGGAATGAGAAGGGTAAAGGCAATTTGGAAACCCAGGCCAAGAGCAACCGTAAGAAGAATGCTTATGAGAAAAAATCCTGAAAAAGCAAGGCCGGATACTGGTAAATCTGCCTTCCCTTTAGCTAAAAAGAAAACCGCAATCGACGGCCCAAGTGTGTAGGAAAATATGGTGAGCCCCATCTCTAATAGCCCTTTTTCCCAGGTTTGGATGAGAAAATAGGGAACGAGGCTTGAAACAAAAAGAGTGACTCCAAAAAAAAGCGAAAGGAAACGGGGACTAAACCATCGGTCCATCCCCCAATCGCGGGCCCAGGTGAGAGAGAGAATTGATGGTAGAGCTCAGGGTGGACATGGCACTGGCAAGGATGGCTGCGATTAGGATCCCTAGGAGTGGAGAGGGAACTTCATTCACTATGAATTGGCTAAACACTTTGTCTGGTGCCATGGTTTGTCCGGCATAAAAAAGATAAAGAAGAGATCCAATGAGGAGAAATAAGATAAATTGAAAGAGGACAACAATCCCACTTCCAATAAGAATTTTTTGGCCAGAAACTAAATTTTTTGTAGCGATTACTCGCTGAACAAGCATTAGGTCTGTCCCATGAGAGCCAATCGAAATAAAAGCACCACCAATCAATGCAAATACGATGAAATAACTATTATCACCTGACGGAAGATAGTCGAAAATAAATAAATTCCATTTGCCGAGGTTATGAAGTTCGGTAACTCCCGTTGCAATCGGAATATTCAGTTTATAGAGGAGTAGTCCCAAAGCAAAAAATCCACCAAAGATATAAATAAACCATTGGAGCACATCAGTAAATACAATCGCACGAAATCCACCAACAACAGAGTAGATGATGGTGACGATGCTGAGTGTTGTTAGTGCAATCATTCCTAAAATATCAGGCGAAAGGTTTAGGCCCATCCTTTCTAAAAGAAAGGCGATCGGTAAAGAACTGACATACAACCGGATTCCATCTCCGAGTAGTCTGGAAATAGTAAATACAAATGAGATTGTTTTTTGTGGAGATTTCCCAAAACGATTTCCTACATACTCGTAAACGGAAATGGTATTTCCCGAAAAATAAGATGGCAATAGATACAAAGCAACGATAGTTCTTCCGATCACATATCCGATTGCAATTTCTAGAAACCGGTAGTCCCCTTTGAAAGATAAGGAGGGAATGCTTAAAAAAGTTAAACTAGAGGTTTCTGTTGCGACAAGGGACAATAAAAGAAAGATCCAGTGGATCTCTTTTTTAGCGAGATAGAAGTCTTCTTCTTTCTCGTTATTCTTAGCAAAATGAAATCCAAAATAAAAAACGATGAGAAAATATAAAATAAGAACCAGTAAATCCCAGGCCATACAACTCCCTTAAGCGATGATATTCAAATTTGGATACTTCAGTAACAAACGAAGTAAATCCGACCTTGTGATCATACCAATAGGTTGATTATCGTCATTTACCACAGGAATACATCCAATTCTTTCTTCTAATAGGACTTGGGTGACCCCTCTAATTTCCGATCCCGGAGAGCCAACTAATACGCGTTTGATCATGATGTCGGAAACAGGCCAATCTCTTTCATAGGATTTACTTTTTTCGAGAATGTCCCGATCAGAAACAAAACCCACAAGGGAGCCGGATTCATCGGTGATCGGGAGATGGCGGATTCCTTTTTCCAACATAAAATCCAAACAGTTGGCAATCGTTTCTGTGGACTTTTGTGTGATCGCAGGAGTCGACATGATCTCATGCAGGAAGTAGACCGTTTTTTCGGTTTGGCCGGCGGATTCTTTATACACATCTCCGGGGGAACGGTGTAAAAAAGAGGCTGTGGAGGGAGGAGAGGATTCCTCTCCTTCACTAGAAATGGGGGCAGATTTCCCCCCCGGATGGATTTTGTGGACCCGATCCGCATAAGTGGCCGGCGGATTAGGCAAAATGCGCCCATCATGTATCCAAAAGAACATAGTTATGCCCTACCTTTCTGAAAAGTTTGTCAAAAAAAAGAAAAAACTTGCAAAAAACGAACAGTGGTTTTTTATCCATCCTACATTTCTGTAAAGATTCTATATGAAAAGGCAAACCCCATGATCCAAAACTACGAAAACCTCTACCAAGCATTGGCCCACGTCGCAGAAACTCTCCCGAACAAAGTTTCCTTTCGCAAGAGAAAATCGGCCAGCGAATTCCCTGGGATCAGTTTTGGAGATTTGAAACAGTTTGTCGACCACTTGACTTTGGGTTTTATCGATCTCGGTGTCGAAGTGGGAGACCGGATTGGATTTTTCTGTGATGCCACTGTCAATTGGCTTCGTACTGATATGGCCATCCTCACTTCTGGGGCAGTCGTGGTTCCCAGGGGGACAGACATTGTTCGGGAAGAGATTCTTTATATCTTAAACCATTCGGAAGCCAAATACCTTGTGGTCCAGAAACCAAAAGATAAAAAACGAATCGATGATTTGTTAGGTGAACTTCCCCATTTAAAACAAATTTTTATTTTAGAAACAGACCAAGGGGAATTGTTTGAAGGGGAAAATTCGATTCTTTCCATCGTAAAAAGAGGGAAAGATAGATGGAATCATAACGGTAAACAGACGTTAGAGGAAAGGATCAAACAAACAGATCCTGATGCTCTGGCTACTTTGATTTATACCTCTGGAACTACTGGTAATCCCAAAGGTGTGATGTTGTCTCAAAAAGGTTGGATCACCGCCATTCAAAATACCATTTCCCGTTTGGATATGAATTCGAACGATAATGCCGTGAGTTTACTTCCTCCTTGGCATGCATTTGAAAGAGCCATTGAATATGCAGGAGTTTTTCTTGGGCTTGATTTTTTAGTTTCGAATATGTCTTCTTTAAAAGATGATCTAAGGGACTTTCGTCCAACGATTTTTCCTTCCGTCCCTCGGATTTGGGAATCGGTTTATAATGGGATTATCGCCAAAGTTGCCAAAGAAGGTGGGTTTAAAGAAAAATTATTCCATTTCTTTTTGAAAGTAGGGTCTACTTGGGCCCATTACTATGCAATATGTTTTGGATTTGAATTCGAAATCCAAAAAGCCAATCTCTCGGTTTCTCTTGTCAAAAGAACCTATGCCCTTGTTATTTTGGCACTACTGTCTCCATTAAAACTACTAAGCATCAAAATATTTTCTGCCATCCATAAAGCGTTAGGTGGTAGAATTCGTATTTGTATATCGGCAGGATCGGCCCTTCCCAGTGTTGTAGATGAATTTTTGTCCGCGATTGGACTGAAAGTTTTAGAAGGGTATGGGATGACCGAAACTTCTGCGGTTGTTTCCATTCGTTCCAATACCAAACCAACCAAAGGTACTGTGGGGATTCCCATTGATGGTTATCAAATCCGTTTGAAAGATGACACAGGTAAGGTGGTGACCTCTGTTGGTGCCAAGGGAACTCTTTGGATCAAATCCAAACAAATCTTAAAAGGTTATTACAAACGTCCTGAACTAAACCAAGTGGTTTTTGATTCAGAAGGATTTTTTGATACGGGAGACCTTATGTTTATCTCCCACAGGAACGAACTGGTATTTGCTGGTCGTTCGAAAGATACCATTGCTCTGATTGGTGGAGAAAACGTCGAACCTATCCCTATAGAAGACAAACTTCTTACTTCTCCCTTCATTGACCAAGTGATGGTGGTAGGTCATGATAAAAAAACACTTGGTGCACTCATTGTTCCAAATTTTGAAGCAGTAGAAGCAAAAATTCCAGGAATTTCCAAGGAAAAAGCAGGGGAATGGAATCTTCATCCCAAGGTTCGGGAATTGTACCGAGCAGAAATTTCACGCATTATTTCTCGCGAAAACGGATTCAAAGGTTTTGAGATGATACCAGCTAATAATTATTATGTGGTTCCTCGTCCCTTTGATCCCGATACCGAAATGACACGAACTTTAAAAATGAAACGAAATGTCATTTCGGATGTATTCTCAAAACAAATTGAAGGAATTTACCAATGATACACCCGAAACTGAATCCCTATCTGAATGAGGAGGAAAGAAGTTTTTACAATACAGTATTCCAATTTTCGGAAGACAAAGTATTTCCCTCTGCAGAAGAAAGGGACGAAAAAGAAATTTGGTCAGACGATTTATGGAAAGAATTTAGCAAAGCTGGTCTCACTGGACTCACGATCCCATCGGAATATGGTGGGGAAGGTGCTAGTTGTTTACAATGTTCGATTGCAACAGATGCGTTTGCATCAGGAAGTTTGGATGGGGGAATGGGACTTTCCTGGGTTGCCCATTTAGTAATAGGCACTATGCCTATTATTTTCCAAGGAACCAAAGAACAAAAATCCAAATACCTTCCTAAACTTTCTACAGGGGAATGGATGGCAGGATTTGCGTTAACAGAACCTGCTTCCGGATCTGATGCCGCCTCGCTATTAACAAAAGCAGAAGAGGTAGAAGGAGGATGGAAATTAAACGGAACAAAAATGTACATCACCAATGGTCCCGTAGGACAGGTGTTTGTTGTTATGGCGAGAACTTCCGAAAAAGGAAGAGGGCCAATGGGGATCTCTGCTTTCATCGTAGAAAGTAATACACCTGGTTTTAAAGTAAGTAAGATCTTAAAAAAATTAGGACACCATACTTCTATGACCGCAGAACTCGTGTTTGAAGATATGGTCATTCCCAAAGAAAATCTGCTTGGTCCCATGAATACGGGATTTATGCGAATTGGTAAAGAAACCTTGGAATGGGAACGCACTGTATTTGTTGCGGGTCTTGCGGGTGCCATGGAATTTTGTTTTCGTAAAGGCCTTCGTTATGCCAACGAAAGAGTGCAATTTGGAAAACCCATTTCTAGTTTTTATGGGATGCGTGATATTTTGGTTCGGAACTGGGTCTACATCCAAGCTGCCAGAAGGTTAATTTATTGGGTGGCAGAACGAAAAGATCGTGGTGTTCCCTCACCCCTGGAAAGCAGTCTGGGAAAACTCATTACTTCAGAAATTGCAGAGGATGTGGCCAAGGATTCTGTCCAACTCTTTGGTGGTTATGGATACATGAAAGAGTATTCCGTAGAACGATTTTACCGAGATGTGAAGTTGGGAACTATCGGTGGAGGAACAAGCGAAATCCAAAGGTCTATCATTTCTTCCTTATATTCAGGAAAAGAGAAGTTTCAAAAAGAATTCGCAAAATTGGAAAAAGAGTCAACACTCACCGATAAAATTCAAAATGTACTCTTCGATATTATCCTTGCTATGGATACAGAACCTAATCGTAAAAAGTTACAATCGGTTGAATTTGCCTTTGCAGACGTTTTGTCCATTTTTGTAATTCTTTCTTTGTCGGAAATCGATACACATAAATCTTCAGAATACTATTCTCTCGATGAAAAATTGATGGATCGAAAGTTACTTTCGTATTATCTTGTGGGGAAGTATCTTATGTCCTTCAGTAGACTTTCAAACTATGTTCCTTCCGAACTCACCCGATTGTGGGAACATTATTCCCAATTGGGGAATTCTATTGAAGAAATAGTGCATACTCGCTTCCAATCTCTTCAGGAACTTTTGTAATCAATGAAAGCGGCTGGCCGAATAGCATTTTTCTATTTGTTATTCGGCTATGTCTGGATATATTTTTCAGATTATACAATCTCTCTTATTTTCCAATCACCCGAGGATATCCGTGAAATTCAAAGTCTTAAAGGATGGGGATTTGTAACTGTATCTGCAGTGATTATTTTTGTTCTTTTGGTTCGAGAATTACAAAGACAAAAACGTGTGTTATTTGAAAAAATCGAGTCTGACCAACTTTTCCAAGTCATTTTGGAACGAATTGAAGACGCTGTCATCGTATTCAATTTAGATACTTGGAAAATTGATTTTTTAAGTGAACAAGTCTCCAGGCTTTTTGATATTCCAACAAAGGATATTCACACACATCCTGAACTTTTAATCGAACGTGTCCACGAATCCGATAGAGAACGAATGACCAATATCTGGATGAACCAACTGCGAGAAAACCACACAGGTCTTTTGTATCGAATCCGTAGGTTGGATGGTAAAATTAAATGGGCTTTGGAACATCGACTCTTCATTCCAACCAAAGAGGGAAGTGCCAATAAGGCAGTGGCAGTCATAACGGATATGACTAGTTATATGGAAAACCAATCCAAACTCGAACAATCTTTGCGAGAAAACGAAACCTTACTCACAGAAGTTCACCACCGTGTGAAAAATAACTTGGCCGTTGTTATTTCTTTTTTACAACTTCAAGTTTATTCTTCTCCCCCAGAAACGGCTGATATTTTAGAACAGAGTATTGTTCGTATCAAAGCGATTGCACTCGTTCACGAAAAACTATATAGTAGCAAAAACTTATCAGGCCTAAGCTCTGTAGACTATATCACAAGTCTTGTGGAAAACATAAAACTTATGTATATGAGGACAGATATCCTCATTGAATTGGATATTCAACAATTAGAATTTAACATCGTGGATGCGATTCCGATGGGGCTTATGATCACGGAAATGTTAACTAATAGTTTTCGACATGCTTTTGTTGGTGGTAAAACAGATGCTTTGATTAAAATAGATTTTATAGTTACTGATAAATTCAATTACGAATTAAAATACAGGGACAATGGTGTTGGTTTTCCACCGGAACTGAATTATCGAAAGGCAGAATCCATCGGATTATCCGTTATATTTTCCCTATGCAGTCAGATGAACGGTCGTGAGGTGGAGTGTTCATCCTCGCCCAACGAAGGTGTGTTCTATCATTTTGCCTTCTCACCCAAAAAAGTAATTCCTAAGGACGATTTGAATGTATCAAAAGGGTAAAAGTTTTTTAGAAATCCAAATTGGAGATTCCGCATCCTTTACAAAAACAATCACTGAAACTGATGTGTATTTGTTTGCTGGTATCAGTGGTGATTTTAATCCTCTGCATGTAGATGAAGAATATGCAAAAACTACAAGTTTTGGAACAAGGATTGCACATGGGGGGCTTGCCGCATCACTGCTCGCACCCGTTCTTGGAATGAAGTTACCTGGTCTTGGGACTGTTGCTTTAGAAACCACAACCAAATTTAGAAAACCTGTTTATTTTGGAGATACAATCACTTGTTTGGTGGAGGTTGTGGAAAAAGTGGAACGGCTTAAGGCTGTAAAAATGAAAATTGTTTGGACCAATCAGAAATCGGAAGTGGTAAGTAAAGGGGAAACTCTTGTCATTCCTCCCGGTTAAGAAATTGTCCCAAAAGACCAATTTCATCCTCTACATATTCGCGAATTTCTTCTAGTTCATCCTCATCTAAGATCTCTTCTAAGATTTCTTCCCCAGACTCGTCTTGACCAATTCGCATCACAATGTATCCGGGAACATCGGAATCTGGATCATCTATCTCTACATTGACAAACTGGAACTCTTGTTCTGTGGCGGGTAGGAAAACAAGGTAGTCATTTCCCATTTGTGAAAAGGAGTAAAACACTTCCCATTGGTAACTGTTTCCCTTCTCGTCTACGAGATCGATTTCTTCGGTGGCCCGACTGGGAAGAAAGTCATCCCCTTGGAATCCCAAATCTTTCATGTCCATTAGGAAAAGAACTCCTTCTCAAAAGGAAGACTATGTTTTTTCTTAAAATTACACTCTTTACAAGCGGGAACTAAATTACCTTTCACAGACTTTCCACCTCGAATAAGGGGAATTAGGTGGTCCATTGTGATTTCTTCTACTTTGAATTTTTTCCCACAATAATGGCAGATTCCAGAAGAACGTTTGTTTTTCCACCAGGCGCTGTTTTTTAGTTCTTTGGCTTTCCTTCTTTCCCGAGCAATTTCTTCATCGCTAACATCGGAAAAAAACGAATCGGAAGGTGTATCCGTCATAGTTTAAAAAAATCTGTTTTTTTCTCTTCGTCAAGAAAAAGATGGAGGAATGGGAAGACTCGTTTACCTAGACAATTTAAGATCCTTTGCCCTTTTACTCGGAATTGTATTCCATGCAGCCATTGTTTATGCCACGGATATCAAATACGCCATCCAGGACGAGGATCGTAGTGAGGTTCTTTCTTATTTTTGTTATTGGATCCATAGTTATCGGATGCCCATGTTTTACATGATTTCCGGTTTTTTTTCTGCAATGGTTTGGGAAAAAAAAGGGAGAAGTTTTTATTTGGAAGCAAGGTTTAAACGAGTCCTTATTCCTACAATCTTTGGACTGCTTTTTCTTGCACCCATCCAATACTATCTTACTGAAAAGATCAAAACTCCTCGGTTGGAAATCATTCCCTTTTTCGATTATTTTTTCACCAAGGATCATTTCCAACACTCTCATATTTGGTTTCTTGTAGATTTGTTTTGTTTTAGTATCTTATATAGTTTGATCCCCAAATCTTTTTTTACGATGAAACTTTGGGATCAAATTCCAAGAGGATTCTTGAGGTATGTAGCGCTTGTTAGTTTTTGTTTTCTTTTTGTTTTTCTATGCCATACTCAAGTTTCCAAAGGAGAATCCTATTACGGGATTTTTAAACTTACCTTTATATTCCAATTTTCCTTTTTTCTTTCGGGAGTTTTTTGTTTTCATTGGAGAAGTATTCTTTTACCCAAAGGCCATTCCAGGTATAAAATATTGGCTGTATTTGTTTGGGCTGTGTTCGTTTATTTAGTCTTTAAGGAATTGGAAATTGAAGATCCACTTTGGATTTACTTTCAGTATGTGAATGTTTGGGTGAGGGCTCTACATATATTTTTATGGGTTCTTGCCCCGTTTTTATGGACAAGTTTCCTTGTTTCGCTATTTCAATCGTTTGGAAACAAAGATGGAAAGTTGGGGTCCTATATAATTGAAGCTAGTCTTCCTATCTACTTGGTCCACCATCCTATATCATTGTTTTATGCTTATTGGGTGAGGGATATGGAGTGGGGGATATGGTTAAAATTTATTTCCCATATCCTTCTTGTAATCTGTGTCAGTTTTATCTTGTATGAATTTTTAATCCGAAAGATAAAACTTCTTCGGTTTCTCTTCGGATTAAAAATTAAATAGATTTACGTTTTGCTGACGGCTTGGATTGCGGAGGCAACAGCTGAGTCCATACTTCCTGTATGGAAAGCCAAATGTTCTCCTGCAAAAAATACTCTTTCAAAAGGTTCTGCCCAAACATCTTTAATTCCAAAACTTCCAGGTGGGAATAAGGAAACAAATCCTGCGCGTCCAGTGGTTTTTTGGAAACTATGGAATACAAATGGGGATTCGACTATCAATTCTAAATCACCAACTTCTTCCAGAGAAGCTGTCATTAGATTTTTTTTCTGACGATCACTTCCTTTTTCAAATAAAGAAGCTCGATCGCCTGTAGAAATAGAAGTAACGGCCGTTATAGTGGATCCAATGGCAGATTCTGACACATACAAAGTTTCTGCGGCTGTGTTAGTCGAAAGAAAGAGTTTTGATAATGACTCTTTTGATTTTACCAAACTTAAGTTTTTGGAAATTTTTCCTGTTTGCATCCGTAATGCAGAGTAAATCAAATCTTTCGGAAGCCCCGGTGTCCATTTAATATCCAGAACTGCCGCAGCAGGAAGGGAACAAATGATCAAACTTCCTTTCACAGATCTTCCTGAAGATAAGTCTACAGTGACTTGGTTCTTTTGTTGAGAGACTTTTGTGACAGTTTCCCCTAAAATCAATTCCTGGTTTCGAAGGGAGTTTGCGAGTTCTTTAATAATTCGTTCCGCCCCTCCACGTACTTGGAACTTGGGTTTGAGAGCCGATTGTAGAGCAGAAAGATCATCTAATACAGATTCGCTGGAGATTTGATTGAGATCGGCTCCGAGGATCACTCGATAAAGATCGTTCATGGAACGAATTTCTTCTTCTGTTAAACCTTGGTAACGCGCATAAGATGAAAAGTTGATTTTATCTAAACCTTGTTTTTGTGTATTACCTAAAGACTTATGCAGATCGATGACTTTGTCTAAGGTGTCAATGGAAGAGGCTGAAATTTTTAATAGATCACTATTAGATTTTTGAAGTGAAAAACGTTCGGCAATATTGGAAGATACCAAATCCAAGTTTAATTGTTTTACCAGACTTTTAATATCTGATTGACCTTCGCCGATCCACTCACCACCTAAATCTTGTAAGATTCCAAGTTCGGGGTTTTCGTAGGTGGCAATCCGACCACCCAACTTATCCCCGCGTTCAATGATGGTGACATCATAACCAGTTTGTTTTAATAGATAGGCAGAGTAGAGACCAGAGAGTCCACCGCCAAGAACAATGGCTTTTTTGCCACTGCTAAACTTCGGTTTGATTTCCGCTATCGTCGTTGTTGTGGTTTGTCCGAATGATTTTTTAGGGAGGATCAACCCTGCGCCTAAGGTAACAGCACTTATCTTTTGTAGGAAACGTTTTCGATTCATAGAACTTTCCCCTATTTTAACATTAGAAACAAAAAAGGCTAGAAAAATTAGAAAAATGCAATTTAGTAACTTTGTCTTTTTAAGCGAATTGGGAGATCATTACCTTTGTTTTTCCGGCATGTAAAATATTTTTTTCTTATCCTTCTCGTATTTTTGCCAGGGATTTTGTTATCGGAATCTGCGATTTCCCTTCATACCCAAGTCCTAGGTAAACCTATCTGGCAAGAAGTCTTTGTTTTGGAGGACAAGGACCAATCCCTTTCAGAAAAAAGTATTACTAGTGGGTCCTTAGATTCTCAATTTCGAAAAATCCCTTCCCCCAATTTGGGTTTTACCAAATCTACTTTTTGGGTTCGTTTCGAAGTAAAAAATCCTACCGAAGATTTGATTCGTTGGAATTTGGTGTATGATTTTCCTCTTTTGGATGAGGTTCAAATTTACGGAAACTCTTTACCCAAAACTTTGATTCGCAATCTGGGGGATATCCATCCGTTTTCGGAAAGGAATCTGGATTATCGAAATCCTGTTTTTCCTTTAGAAACCCTTCCAGGATCTGTTTCCATTTATTATTTGCGAATCCAATCCGAGTCTACAGTTCCACTAACTCTTGTCATCTGGACTGAACGAGAGTTTTATGACCAACTAAACAAAGAGCAGATGATTTTTGGATTATTTTACGGAATTTTATTTGTAATGATCGCCTATAACTTTTTCATCTATATCTTTACTTATGAAAAAAGTTATCTTTTTTATCTATTTTTTATCAGTTCCATTTTTTTCTTCCACCTAATTAACAACGGGTTTGCATTTCAATACCTTTGGCCCAATTGGATTTTCTGGGGAAATTATTCGCTTCCATTCTTTATTTGTGTTTCCTGTATTGCAGGAATCTCTTTTACCAACAACTATCTCAGTTTAAAAAAACATTTGCCAAAGATTTCTAAATTGATGTGGGTTTGGGCGGGAATTCTCTTTCTCTTCTCTGGGATTACTTTCTTTTTGCATTATCGAATTGCCATGATCATTTCGATTTTACTTACTGTTCCATCGGCTCTGATTATGGTCTTTAGTGGTACTTCCACATACTTTACCAATGTGAGAACAGCACGTTATTATTTAATTTCGTGGTCTTTTTTTCTTTTGGGTGTAGTTTTGTATTCATTGAAGAGTTTGGGGTTTTTGCCAGACAATCAAATCACTCGTTGGACCATCCAAATTGGTACCGCCTTACAAACCATTTTGTTATCCCTGGGACTTGCAGATCGAATCAACTTCCTAACCCGTAGCCTTCGGGAACATATTAGAGAATTGTCTCATGCCAAATTAAAGATTGAAGAGTCAGAAAAACGTTTTCGAGAAATTTTCCAAGGTTCAGATGAAGTCATTCTTATGATGAACGAAAATTTCGAAATCATCAATGCAAACAGAGCCCTTTCCAAACACATGGGATTTCGGTTGGATGATTTACGTGGAAAAAAAATCACAGAGTTCCTATACACTGGCCGCGATCAAAGTTCTGACTATAATGTCATGTATGTGAATGATAAACTTACCGATCTAAAAATGACAGGTTCTATTGTGAATTTCAAAACGGAATTCGAACAAAAGTATGTAAAGGAACCCAAAGAAATGTATTGTAGACTACAGTACATCGACTTCGATGAAACCAGGGAAGTACTTGTAACCATGTCTTCCCAAAATGAGGATACTATCATCCAACTTATCGAATCAGAAAAAATTGAACTTTCTATGAATAATTATTTGAGAAATGCAGAACTCGTATCTCAGAAAATCACCTCGCAACTTGCAAAGTACCTTTCCAATGTGGAGCAAACGGAAGTTAGATCATCGATCCGTGAAATTATTATCAATGCGGTAGAACATGGAAATTTGAATATCAGCTTTGAAGAGAAGTCCAAGGCTCTTTTAGAAGGCAATTATCTAGAGTTTTTACAAAAACGACAAGAAGATCCAAGATATAGCCAAAAGAGAGTAAAAATTGAATATTCTTTCACAAGAGAGTATGTGGCTTACCGTATCACCGATGAAGGCCGTGGATTCGATCATAAAAAACAGATGGAAAAAACGATCGAGGAAATGAATGAAGCACACCAACAACATGGGCGTGGAATTCTTATGACAAAATCTGTATTCAATCGAATTGAATACAACGATCGCGGCAATCAAGTTAGTTTGATAAAGTATTTAAATAAGGACTAATTGCGTAACCAGTCCAAAACCCACCATTCATTCCATTCTTTAGAGTAGAGAAGTTTTCCTGGTAGGTGGCTTTGTAATAAACCAAGGAATTGATCCTTTTTGTCTGTGATGATTCCTGAAAAAATAATACGAGGTGCTTCTATTTTTGCCAGGTGACGGATGTTCTGCGATAATACTGCGTATGTGATATTGGCAATCGCCAAATCATATTTTGTATTGGATAACTTAGGATTGTCAATTCCCGATTCTTCGACACTGAATTGAAAGCCCTTAGGGTATTCATTTTCAGTCCAGTTGGACCAAGCGGCCTTCACTGCATTGGGATCAATATCCAAAGCAAAAATTTTAGAGACTCCAAATTTCGCCAGGCCAATCGAAAGAATGCCTGATCCTGTTCCTACATCGCAAGCGGATAAAAAAGGAAACTCACCCAGGTCATACAGCTCATCCAAATGCTCTAATATTAGTTTGGTGGTTTCATGATGGCCCGTTCCAAAGGCGACACCAGGATTGATAAACAGAGGAATCCCGCCATTTGGTTGCCAAAGTTTTATGGTCTCTGGTTCGTTTTTTTCCCATGTGGGAATCACCCAAAGTTTTTTGCCAATGGGGAATGGTTTGTAATATTCTTTATAGGCTTCTTCGTAATCACGAGTTTCAATATTTCGTGATTCAGCATTCGAATTGTTTGGTGCATGGATCTTTAAAAAGATAAGGATCTTTAATTCTTTATCGATCTCATCTGTTTGTAAATAGATTCGAATATTTGTATTGTCCCTAATGAGACCTTGGTCTTTTTCTTTGGGAGCTTCCCCATCAAACAAAATTTCATAATAACCTACGCATTGGAGCGAATCCAACAGCTCATAAAAACTGTCAGATAGTTCTTTCGGTAGATTGACTTTGAGTTCTCTATATTCCAATCTTAACCTATTTCGTCCGTATAATCCATAACAAGATACATCAGCGTTTCTTGGTCTGTTGGATTGGAATACTCATGCGAAACATCGGCTTTAAAAAATACAGAATCTTTTGGTTCTAGTTCTACAACTTTTTCACCAACACGTAACCGCAGTTTGCCGGAAACAACAACTAAGTTTTCAGTAGTTCCTGTTTTGTGTGGTTCGGCAACTTCATGTCCACCAGGTTTTAACATAAGTTCATAAAACTCTGTTTTGCGGTTTCCAAGAAAAGGAAAAAGCGCACGGCTTGCAAAGACTTTGGAATTGGAATAGAGAACTTTTGAGTTTTCTACTTTGAGGACATGGATTCCATCTTGGTTTTTTTCTTTGAGGAGTTCGGAAAAGGGAACATTGAGTCCGTTTGCAATTTTCCACAAAACAGAAATCGTCGGAACGGACTTCCCTTGTTCGATTTGCGACAACATCGCTCGGCTCACACCACATCGGTTTGCGAGTTTGTCCAAAGAAAAACCTTTCGTATGACGGATGAGTTTCAGATTTTCTTTGACGACATCTGTTATATAATCGCCAGATTCTGAAATCAATTGTTCAATTCCGTCAGTCGGTTGCTCTACTTTACTTACCATTGTCCAAGCGTCCAATATAACAGAGGTACTGTCAACAAACTAACGTTTCGACCTTTCTTTTTTCTCTTCAATGACAAAGACAGGTGGGAGTTTTAGGCCTTGTGGGAAATTTTTGTGAACCTCTTTGGCCGAACCGCGAAAGCTCGTTTCACTTGCCATGGAGATTCCAAGGGCGAGGAAAACTTGGCGGTCTCCGGGAAGGATTTTTGCCAGGGTTTCCAGGCAGTGTTTGGCACGGTATGCTGTTTCGTAGAAGGCAATGGTAATGCCAAGACCAATGTATTGTTTCAGGCTTCGTTCTCTTTCCTTTTCCTCTCTGGGCAAAAATCCCAAAAAGAGAAAGGGAGAGGTGGCAAACCCAGAACTAGTGAGGGCTGCGATTAGGGCTGTGGGCCCAGGTGCCGAGCGAACTTCGACACCCATTTCCCAAGCGAGAGGGACAAGCCATTTGCCTGGATCTTCGAGCCCCGGGCTTCCCGAATCAGAGATGAGGCAGGTCCGTTTGGTGGTCGCCAGCTTCATTGCAATTTCATCCATATCTTTACGCGAGGAATGTTCGTTCACAAGATCAAAGGGTTTTGAGATTCCTAATTTCTTTAAAAAAGTAGAAGTAGTTCTTTGTTCTTCTCCCAGGATCCAGTCGGCTTCCTCTAACAAGGTTTTGGTGCGCGGTGGGATGTCGGCATCGTTTCCAATGGAATTGGATACTAAATAAAGTCGGTTCATCTGGGTACGGGTTGGTAAACAAAGTAGGGTTGGATATAAATCCCTTTGGCGGCACAGGCAGAGGCAAACTCTGGATTGTCTCGGTTGATAGCCACTGCCATTTGTTTGGCACGGCATAACATAGGAAAATCATTGAAGGAATCTCCGAAAGCAAGGTCTGGATATACCCCAACTCTTTCTTCGATGGCTTTTACTTTTCCTTCTCCGTAAGTATAAGGTTCAATCAGTCGGTGACTGAACTTCCCATTCTCACCTAACTCTTGTCTCATTCCAATGACCTTGGATTCTTCCACAGGAAAAAGGTGGGCAATGGCGGCAATTCCCGGTTCCGGGGATGCGGTCACAATGTACACAGTCCAATCATGATGGTTCAAATAAGCGATGAGGTCCTTCATTTCCACTTGCGGAAACACACCGGAATCACGATCGAGAATGTTCACTCTCTCCCAAGCACGGCGGGACACTTCGTAGTATTCCTGTTTGTCCATTCCTTGGAAGATAAAACTTGTCCAACGGTATCCTCTTTCGATTCCGTATTCCTTTAACTGGTAGGAATATTCTTCCCAAATCAAACGTTCTTTTTCCTCTGTATTGATTTCCGTATGGTCTTTCCAAAGTTCTTTATCACGAAAAAAATCAGATAAATCTTTTGGAACAAATTTAAGTCCATCATGGAGGAGTTCTTCCATGATTTTTTCACCAAAATCGTTGCGAATGAGGGTGTTATCAAAATCAAAACAGGCAATGCCTGGACTTTTTGGTATGATGGTTGTCAGACGGTCGTAAATTTCGTCCGTCCAACTGTTCTTTGTCAGGTTAGTCACTAATACTTAGTCTGCAAATCCGACTATGCTTGTGGCAACTCCTTCTTCGTAGGGAGTGAGAAAGTTTTCAGGATTTAAATACACATTATGAAATCGGACTTCGAAATGGACATGAGGACCCGTGGACTTTCCTGTGTTTCCAGAAAAGGCAATGATTTGTCCTTTTCTTACCTCATCCCCCGGCTTTACGAGTAACTCTTGGTTGTGTCCGTAAACAGTATGGAAGTGGTTCATGTCATGGTGGTAAATTTTGACTGCCAGACCATAGTCACCACCTCGGCCCGCTTCTTCGACCACTCCGTCGGCAGCAGCAAGGACAATGGATTTTTTAGGAATGGCGATGTCGAGACCCGTGTGCCAGGTGTTCCAACGCCTTCCGATCCGCGAAGAAATTCTAGATTTATTATTAGGAAGGACGGGCCAGATGAATTGGTCGATGGGAGACTCTACGGTTTCACGAAAGAGTTCTCTTTCTTGGAGCCCCCGCATGTATTCTGCGGAATAAGGAAAGAAAATGGAGCGTTTTAGGCGTCCCAGATCTGCTTCCTTCAGTTGGTTGATCTCCATCACCTCTTGGGCTAGGATTCCAAACTCGGAGGCCTTCTCGAGAAGGCTTTTTTTCTCAGCATTTAGGTCCACCCAGAGGCCCCATTGTTCATTGTAACGTTGGAAGACATGGTTGTCCAAAAATACGGGACCATTTTTTTGCTTTTGGTAGGCCGCATAGGCGGAATAGGTCACTACGAATAGGATTAAGACCAGAATGATATAGTAACTACGGTTTCGCTTCATCTCATTTTGCCTCATAAACTATGGTGCAATGCCAAATTCTCACGGTCACCCGTCCGGTCAAGGCGAACGGTCTGGAAATCCGCCCCAAACATGGCATTTATGTGACATAACACTGAGACTGGTTTTCAGGTCATCCGTTTTTCTTTCAGGAAATTGATTAGAGAACGAGGTTTAGTTGAGGGTAAATGGATTTCTGACGGTCAGATTCCAGCCGATAGGAATCAATCCTTTCTACCAGAAGAGATTCTGGTAGAAAGTTGGTGTTCCTTTGTGAGATCTAGGTTCAAACGGCTTGGGCTTTTTGGCCATTCGTTCGGTAGAGGTAGATTCCTGCCACAAGCAGGCAAACAATACCAATGGCATAGTAGGCCCAACCCACATCAAAGTAGGCAATTACGAGAAAACCAAAGAGTAAACGTCCAATTTCCATCGCCCCCGCCCAAGATTTTCCTTCAATGAGGGCGTTGATCGCCACAAGGGAGAAAGTCACCCAAATAGTCACAAGCACTTGAGACAGAAAAGAAAATTTGGCCACAAAGAGAAGGAAGGAAAAGGACAAAAGAAGAACCAAAACAAACCAAGTGGTGGTATAGGTTCTCACCTCTGGTTGTGGTTTGGGATCATATTTATGGAAAGTCTCAGGACGCACTTCCGGAATGGGTAAAAATCCCGCAGGTTTTGTTCCTTCTCTGGGATACCAACCCGGTGGTTTGAAAAAGACCCGAATTTTATCTAAGAAATAGGGCGCACTTGCTGCTTGTTTCAAAAGTTCCCAATAATAATGGACGTTGGCATAAACTGGATTAAAACTTTTGAGTGGTTTGACTGTTCCATAAACACAAGGTTCTGTTTCTTCCCTGAAAGTTCCAAACATCCGATCAAAGAGGATAAAGATTCCACCATGGTTTTTATCAATGTAGATGGGATTGATTGCATGGTGGACTCGGTGGTGGGAAGGAGTAGAGAGAATGTATTCTCCAATCTTTCCAATTTTACCCACGGCTTTTGTATGCACCCAAAATTGGTAGATGAGGTTCAATTGTCCACTGGCCAGATACATCCAAGGATGGAACCCGATGAGGGCCAAAGGAACGTAGAAAATCCAGGTAACGATTCCACCAAGTCCGGTTTGTCTAAGGGCCACAACTAAGTTGTATTCTTCACTGTGGTGGTGGATGACATGTCCTGCCCAGAGAATGTTCACTTCGTGAGCTAAACGATGGGACCAGTAATAACAGAAGTCTTGACCCACAATGCAAAGGATCCAAGCCCAAGGGTTTGTCATGGCAAATTCAAAAAAACGAAAGTGCTCATAAATATAGAAGTATGCAAAGAGTCCGATTCCCTTTTGGAAGAGTCCCCAAATTTGCGAAACAATTCCTGTGCTTAGGTCCGCAATGGAATCATTCAACCGGTAGAGGGCTTTGTTTTTACGGTAACCAATGTAGACTTCGATCCCAATCAGGAGGAAGAATACAGGGATGGCATAAGTGACAATGGGCGGAGGTGTAAAATTCTCGAACATGGCGGAGTAAATTTGACATCATTTTGACAAATAGTCAAGTAAATGTTGACCCAGGGTCAGAAATTGTTCTCGGTTCAATTCTTCCGGCCTTGCCGTGGGAGGAACCCCCGCCGATTGGATGGCTTTCCCTAACGCTTCCCTAAAGTCTGGATCTTCGGAAAACGGAGATTCTCTGAGACTTACTTGGATTTGTTTTCGTTTTCCCCAAAATAACGTGCGAAGCATTCGCGACCAGAGCTCCACATCCCTGTCGGTTGTGAGTTTCCACTGGTTCTGTTTTGTTTCTTTTTTGGGACTGAGTAGGATGAGGGCGGAATGGATTTTGGGAATGGGAAAAAAACAGTTTTTATGGACGGTTTTTAAATACTTCACTTCACAAAATGCAGAAAGAAAAACAGATAACGAAGAGGTTTCTTTCACTAGGCGTTCGGCAAATTCCTTTTGTACCATAAAAATCCCACCCTGGAAATGGCGGCAGTGGATGACAAGGGTGTTTATGATTTCTGTAGTTAGGTGGTAAGGTAAATTTCCAAATACAAATACTTTTTCATTATAGATATAGAATAGATTTTCTAAAGCATCTCCTTCAAAGAGTACGGCTTTTGGAAACTTAGGTAAAATTTCTTCTTTGGTTAATTGGATGTAAGCGTTGTCGATTTCAAAAAGATATGTTTTTTTGTCTAGACTGAGGACAGGGTAGGTTAGAGTTCCAAGACCTATCCCAATTTCAGCAAGGACAGTTGACTTGTCATTTAGCAGTGGTTCAGTGGAGTTAACGATAAAATTGACTATGTTTTGGTCGATGAGGAAGTTTTGCCCAAATTTCTTTTGCGCTCGAATGCCTTTGGCTTCAAAGAAGGTTTGTATATTGGAGATGGTCGCGTATGGGGATTTCAAAAGTTTCCTCAACGAGTATCATTTTCCAGGCAGTAGAAATCCCAAGTAGTTTTTGGTATTGGATCCATTCTTTCGCTTCCTTTTTTTTCCAAGGTGGAAAGTCCAAAAGAAGGACTCCCTTCCATTTGGGGTCGGTCCTGGACTTGTCTGCCAGTTTTGTTTGTTTTAAAAACCGTCCCACCTCCTTCGGATTTCCATCAAACCGGATAATGGAAAATAATGGATTCATCCCTGCCCCAAGGATTTCTGTTTCCTTTGGTTTTATGGGAAGTTGGAACTTGGAAATCCACTCTAGGGACTTCTTTGTCCCATGCCAGAAAACATCTGTTATTTGGTATTTGTTCATTGAGGCTAAAATTCCTCGGAGACAGGATTCTGATTCAAAGGAAATGAATTTTGGGGGAGGGAGGCCTGCTGTGGGTTCTGTTAATCCTTTGGAATAACAAGTTCCAAAAATATACAAATGGTCTCCGTGCCGAATGGAAAGATTTCCTTTTCTGAGTTTTGTTTGAAGTGCGGGGATGTGGATCGTCGGGAAAAAATAAGAAACAATCAAAAAGATAGTGGGTAAAAGGTAGAGAGGGGTTTTGACTAAGGGAAATTTTAAGAAACGAAGTTTGGGATAAAGTGCGAACCCAATGGTAAGGAGGGTCGAAATAAAACAAAGAGCCATGGGAATAGTAGCCCAAGTTTTATACCCTCTACCAAAAGTTGCCAATGTATGAAATAGTTTTAAGAAGATAGACAATTCGAAAGAGGCAGGAACCCAAATCCAAGACGAAAGTTGGTCCACAAAAAACTCTGGAAGGATGGACTGGAGAAAGAAACTAAGATAAAGTGTGGGAAGAAGAATCCCCGCCATAGGAACCAAAAGAAAATTGATCCAGATCCCTCCAAAAGAAAAAGATCGGAAGTAATAAACTAAAATAGGAAAAGTGCTAAGAGAACAAGCAAGTGTTAAGTGGAGATTCTCTTTGAAAATGGATTTGGATTTTGGCAGAAGGATTTGGTCAAAACTTGGTTTTAGGAAAAAAATTCCAAACACAGCACCAAAGGATAATAGAAATCCAATGCTCAAAAAATCATGAAAAAGAAAAAATGCAATACATGCGCTAGAGATCGCAAGTAAATCGGCCGGCCCAATCTTTCTATAAAACAACGATGCCACAAGGGATAAAAATACAAAGAGGTAAGCTCGTAAAAAAGAAACAGGAAAGTCCAATGCCGCCAAATAGAGAAAACCAACACCTAACGAAAGGATGAGGGAGATCCATTTTCTTTTTCGGAAACAAAGGTTTCCTAAAAATTGTAAGGAACCGATAAAAATTCCTAAATGAAGCCCAGAGGCAGCAAACAGATGAAGGATCCCTGATTCTTTTGCAATATCTTTGAAACTTCCTGGAATTTCCTTTGTGGAGCCCGTCACAAAACCCATCACAATCCTTGATTCAAACTTGGTAAGAGGAGATTCTTTTAGTTGGGTTTCTAAGTAAGAGCGAAAGAGAGGATGGATGATTTTCTGGCGTGGGCCTGAATGCACGTTGGCAAATATTAAAAATAAAATCGATGCTAAGAGAGAAAGGTAAACCCTCTTGTCAAGGTTACGAGGAAAGGTTTTAGGTAGGATGGTGTATAGAATGAGAAGTATGAGGAAGAAAAAAATGAGTGTCGAATGAAACCCGGGAACTTTCATTCCTAGTTTTAAAAGAAAGGCTGTCCCACAAATTCCCAAACAAAACCAACTAAAATCGGCTCTAGGAAGAAGATAGATCTCCTGTTTCATACAGGAATAGGTGGGAAATAGTGAACTTTGGTTCTTTAGAAATTAAAAAGGATAGATCCCTAAGGTTTTTCTTACTTCTTCTAGTTTTGATTGTGCCACGGATTTTGCTTTTTCTTTTCCTTCTTTTAGAACTTGGTGCACATAATCTAAGTTTTGTGTGAGTTCTTCGCGTTTGTTTCGGTAAGGTGCAAAATGACTGAGGATGGAATCCAAAAGATCTTTTTTTAGATCTCCATATCCGGACCCACCTTGTTTGTATTTTTCCATTTGTGCTGATTTTTCTGCGGGTGTTAGGAAGAGTGAGTGGATTTGGAAGATAACAGATGTTTCTGGGTCTTTGGGTTCTTCCACTGCTTTGGAATCACTGACTATTGACATCACTTTCTTTTTAATCTCTTTTTCCGTTCCAAAGAAGTCGATTGTGTTTTTGTAAGACTTGGACATCTTTGCACCATCCACTCCTGGGACAGTGGCCGTGTTTTCATCGATATCTGGTTCAGGGATTGTCAAGGTTTGCCCAAATTGCGCATTGAATTTTTCGGCAATGTCTCGAGCAAATTCGAGATGTTGTTTTTGGTCCTTCCCTACAGGAACTTTTTCAGCAGAAAAAAGTAAAATGTCACTGGCCATAAGTACCGGATAAGTAAAAAGTCCAGCGCCTGGAACAAATCCTTTGGCTACTTTGTCTTTAAAAGAATGAGCCAATTGTAATTGGGATACCGTAATGGATTGTGATAAATACCATGTGAGTTCTGTGACTTCAGGAACATCGCTTTGTACCCAAAACACAGATTTATTTGGATTTACACCTAGTGCGAGTAAGTCGATCGCACATTCCAAAGTAAAATCTCTCAATTCTTCTTTAGATCGGAATGTTGTGAGAGCATGTAGGTTGGCAATAAAAAGAAATAAGTCTTCTGTGGATTGATAATCCAAGATTTTTTTGATCGCAGAAAAATAATTACCTAAGTGAAGTTTTCCAGAGGGTTGCAAGCCAGTAAGGACTCTCATGTTTCTCCTTCTGTTTCAGAAAGATCTATAGGTTCAGAACTTTCTTGGTTCTCGGAAGATTCTGAACTTCCAACGTTACTGCCTGCTTCTTTGTGGAAGCTGGAGTAAGTGAGTCTTTCATATTCTTTATTTAATTTGATCAGTTCTTGTTCGATTTTGCGGTGAGCAGTTAGTTTTGATGTTGTTGTCGGATCTTTGAAAATCACCGCATAATTATACAGATATTTGGTGAATTGGATAAAAACATCCTCTACTTTCATCCCATTGATTCTTTCTTTCGCCACTACATACTTATCAAAATGAGGAATGAATCTTTGTGCGATTTTGACTTCTTCGATGACTTTGTCTTTTGTGGATGCAATTTTATCATTTGTTTTCCCTTTAGACTCGGTAACTTTTGCCATCAAATGGTTTTCCACAATGATATTGAGTTTACCTGCAAAACTTCCAAAAAACTCGGAAGCTTCGAGTAAGGCCTGAACTATGGTTCCCGCAATCTGGTCATTGGCCGCATTACCGGTGCTATAGTCCATTCCATACTGTTGGAAACTATATTGGAAACTGGGGAATTTTTTATTAAAATTGTCAATGGTTCGAACGAGGGAATTCAATTGGTCAATTTCATTTCGAAAAAGTCCCGGTTGGACGAGAAGGAGTTCTTGATTTTGATTTTTATCACCAAGACGAATATAACCTTCGATTAAGTTAATGTATACGGTTTGTAAATCACGGAGTAACAAGTATACAAGTCTATGTGGTTGTGATTTATAACTGTTTTTTACCGTTTGGCTTTTTGCCGATTCTGGCATGTGGTGTGCCATAAAATCATCTACGACAACATTCAAAAAATCAAAGCTGATTTTTCCTTTGTTATCAATAGAGAAATAACGAGATCTAAGATTTTGTAACTCTTCCATTTTGAAGGAACGAGTGTTGATATCGTCGGAGAGTTTGGCAACAGTGATCTCAACTTCCTTTTGGATTTCTCGCGCTGCCTGGAATTTATGTTCTTGGATGATGGGCACTCGTAGGTCAGCAACAATCTCAGGCCAAGTGAACATTTTTTTCTTTGCTACAATATAAAATGCGGTGATTGCTTCAGATAACTTGGGTTTTGTGTTCTCGAGGTTTAATGCGTAACCAACACCTTCCATAATTTTACTCAGTTTCGGTGTGAGTTTATCATCCATTTTTACAATGTCAGGAAGATTGGATAGGATGATGTCACTTGCGTCGTTTCTTTGGAGAAACCTTACATAAAACATCTGCATCTTTAGGGAACGTTCCAAAAAGATATCAGCAGAAATTTTGTCCAAAATGAGTGCATCTAAAGAGGCGAAGGCATTGAAGAACTTATTAAAGTTATTTATGATATTGTAAACCAGTGGAGTCCAAATCCTCCAACCTTGTTGTTCGGAAACACGAAGGGCTTGGATGGTAGGAATGAGAACATCTTCTTTCATCCCACGAAAAAGTTTTTCCACATTGTTGGAGATGGTGGGGTTTCGACCAAAAAGGCCAATGTCTATCGTTCCCGTATCTCTTCCGTATTTGCTGATAGAGTTATTTACACTACCCGCACCACCACCAAAAAGACCAGCAAGCAGTCCGCCACCTTGTCTTGGTTCGATGACTCTTTTTTTTGCCGGGTTCTGCTTTTGTTTAGCACTATCGATTGTGACTAAATCACTCGAACGTTTTGGTTTTGGATCCGGTGTTGGGCTTGCGTATGGTTTTGCATTTTCTCTGCGAGGTTGTTCTCTTTCGGGAAGTCCACGATCACGGCCATCTTCTTTTTTAGGTTTGTTTTTGGCTTCATAATCCTCATCTACTTTACGGATGAGATCAATTCGGATAAAGACGTCGTTTGATTTTAAAATGGCTTCATCGATCAGTTGTTGGTGTTCCGGCGTACGTGTTTTACGATACAAATCGGCAAATACGCGGTGTGCTTCTGTACGAGAGACCGGAGTCACAATTACTCCTTTTGGTTGAGAGGGTTCTCAACAATTTGTGAGCTTGTGGGAGGTTGGAAGTTGAAGAGTCCAGTTCCGAGACCAATATTTGTAGCAATGCCAGAGAAAGCCACTTCAGTAATTTCTTCATCGGAACGTTTCATTTTGAGTACACGAGGGAGGTCGTTATCGGAAACAACCAAGATAATTTCATTATACCTCTTGGTATTAGAAGTAAGACGAAAAGTTCTGCCACTTACTGACACATTTTCGTAACCAGACAAAAGTCCACCTAGACCCCCGGAAACACCTCGTAAATCCTGTTTTCCTGCAATGGATGAGTCTGGATTATAAAACCACAAAATTCGACCGTTGGAGGATATGATCCTTCCGTCACTGAAGCGAACATGGAGTTGGTTTGGGCTTTTGAAAGAAACGACACCGGTGAGTCCACCATTGATGGTAACAGAGGCGCGAAAACTTTCGAGAGAATTCATTTTGCCGATGACGGCGCTTAGACGATCTCTTCCTTCCTCTGCCCAAAGGAAACCCGTTTGGACAAAGAAAAGAACAACGATCGTAAATTTTGGAAGTAAGTTCCTCAAAGGACGAAGGTTCGTATTGGGAATTAACCCAATACTTTTTTGAACTCAGAAGTAAGTGCAGGCACTACTTCAAAAAGGTCAGCTACTACACCGTAAGTCGCTACTTTGAAAATAGGAGCGTCTCCATCTTTGTTGATGGCAACGATGTATTTAGAAGATCCCATACCCGCTAAGTGTTGGATGGCTCCAGAGATACCGCAAGCAATGTAACAGTTAGGGGAGACAGTTTTACCTGTTTGTCCTACTTGGTGGGAGTGAGAAATCCATCCTGCATCTACAGTCGCACGGGAAGCACCAAGTGCTGCTCCGAGTGTGTCTGCTAGGTCTTGGATGATAGGCCAGTTTTCTGGTCCTTTGATTCCGCGTCCGCCAGATACAATGATAGAAGCATCAGCAAGTTGTACTTTGTTTCCACCAGAAAGATCTTTAGAAAGAGACTTAGTTCTTACTTCACCAGCGGAAGCACCAGATTTTTCAACAGCACCCGCTCCATCTTTTGGAGTTACTTCTTGGGAGTTTGCACGTACTGTAAAGATTTGGATGTCAGAAGTTACTTTGAAATTTGCATACGCTTTTCCAGAGTAAATCGGTTTCTTCGCTACCACTTTGCCACCGTCAACAGAAAGACCCACTGCATCAGCAACGATACCAGCATTTGCCTTGATCGCTACTCTCGCGGAGTATTCTTTTCCTTGTGCAGAGTGTGGAATCAATACCACTGCTGGTTTTTTCTCTTGGATGATTGCAAAAATTCCATTTGCATAACCTTCTGGAGAAAATTCACCAAGGTTTGCACCGATGACTGTATCAGCACCAACCGCTTTCAAATCGGAAGCAAACGCATCTACGTTGTCAGTAATGATTACTGTATGAACTTTTCCACCAATGGAGTCCGCAATTTTGCGACCTGCAGAGGTAAGTTCTTTTGAGATTTTTTTAAGTTCGCCGTTTTTTAATTCACCAACTACTAAAACATCAGCCATGTTCGTCTCCTTAGATGACCTTCGCTTCTTCGCGAAGAGCTTTTACAAGTTGAGATGCAAAACCTTGTGCATCTGCCGCTTCCAGTTTTCGACCAGCGATACGTGGAGGAGGTGGTTCAAGAGATACTACTTCGAGTTTAGATCCTGTTGCTCCGAGTTCTTCCGGTTTTTTAACATCTACCGGTTTTTTCTTCGCAGACATGATACCTTTTAAACTTGGGTATCTTGGTTCATTCAAACCTTTTTGAGCAGTTACTGCTAGAGGAGCAGAAGTTTCTACAACTTCAGTTCCACCTTCGATTTCTCTTGTTGCAGTTACTTTGTTTCCGTCAAACTCAAGTTTGAGGGCCATAGCTACGTGAGGAACATTCAATCTCTCTGCAATTTGAACAACAACTTGTGAGCTGTCAGTGTCGATTGATTGACGACCACCGATGACTACATCTGCGTTTTCTGCTTTGATGAGATTTGCTAGAAGTTCGGAAGTGTATGTAGAATCAAAAGTTACATAGTCATCCACTTTTACATGAACGGCTCTGTCCACACCCATTGCGTAAGCAGTGCGAAGAGCTTCGACTGCACGGTCTGGACCGAGGGACACTGCGATGACTTCTCCACCGCTTTTTTCACGAATTCTGATTCCCTCTTCGATTGCAAATTCATCATAAGGAGAGATGATCCATTTTACGCCAGCTTCGTTGATCGATTTGTCACCGACCTTGATATTGGTTTCCGTGTCCGGAACCTGCTTTACTAGAACAACAATTTTCATTCCTTAACCCCGTTATCGTGGATTACCTAAGACCAGAAAACGAGAGGGAAGTCATAAGGGAAGTACATTATTCTCTCCAGAACGTGTATTTACTCCAATTGTAGGCCCAAATGATCCAAACGATGACAACCACGACGTTTGCATCCGTCCGGAGGTAAAAGGAAAATCCCAAGGTCAGAGGGAGGAGGAGGAAGAGGGCAAAACCGATAAGGAGGACCAAATACGGAGTGGATTTCCAGTCTTTAGAGGCCGCTTGGATTTGCAAAAGGATATTTAGGTTAGGGTTTGGCACTAATTTTCGAAATCGGAAAGAGTAGAGGAAGGCAAAAAGGAAAAGTGCAAACAAATGTACGATGAGTAACCACATAAACCCACCCTAATTTTTAAGGAAGTAGGGAGAAGAAAAAAATGATCTGGGGTAGGAACATCGGAAGGTAGGAAAGTTCGCAAAGGGACTTGAATCCGATACCTTTCTCTTTTTGCAAACTACAAACACCGAGCCAGAAATAAGAGATTCCCATCCCGATAAGAAATCCACCCGAGTGGTTTTGAAAAATCCAAGCCCAAAGGAGGAAAGAAGTCCCAATTCCCAAAAGCCAATGCACAAAGGTTTTTATCGTTTTTGGTTTCCCGTATTGGATTAAGGTAAAGGTTCTTTGCTGCTCGTCAAACTCGCGGTCTGTATTGTAGGTGAGAAGGACATTGGCAAATACGTGGAGAAAAAAAATCCAAACTATTGGGTCAGAACCACCAAACAAAGAAAAGGGGAGAAGCACTCCCAGAGTATAAAATCCTGATACCAAAATTTCTTTGGGGATAGGGGAAAGTTTCGTCACAATTAAAACAAAAAATAAAACAAAGGAAAGTAAATAGGGAAGGTGATTCCAAAGAAAAGAGAATTCAAAAGAGATTCCAATGAATAGGGAAACAAAGGAAGATAAAATTAGGGAACTAACAATGGCAAAGCGGAATCGTAAATAGAAGGCTCCTCTTTCGGAGAGAGGTTCTTTTTCTCTTTTTGCGTCCCATAAATGATCGGCTAAGTAGAGGGCCCAAACGGAACTTAAATAAAAGAGAAACAGTGTGGGGCGGATTTTTTCGTTTAGATACAGGGAAAAAAAAGAAAGGTTGGCGGAAAGGGAGAGGAGCACATCCAAAGCTAGAAAGGAACTTAGTTTTCCGAATCGTAAAAAAAATCCTTTTTGGAACATCATTCATTGAAACATTAAGGATTCTTAATTGGCAAAAAGAAAATTCCCTTGCCAGTAAAACTTTCCATGATGGAATGTTGGCCTATGTTCCACTCTATTGTTCAGGCCATTCGATCTGTGTATTGTATCCGAGACCAGTTCCCTCGGTATATGTCGGAGCTTTTATTCCAAGAAGAACAAATGGGGGCATTATTTGCCGTCCGATTTCGGTATGTGATTGGTTTGGCCTTAGCTGCCAGTGCGGTAGCCAATTTGAGTAATACAGATTCTTTGTCGGGTTTTTTAATCAATTTTGTTGCCCTAGGGTTTTACTTTCTCAATACATTCCTTCATGCTCAAATTTTAAAAAAAAGTAAGGGCCATTGGAAAACAAAATATGATTATATTAGTTTATTCATAGATAACCTTCTTGTCACCATCACTATTATCAGTTGGTATCTTTTGAAGGGGGAAGGAAATCCCAACTTTCTTGTCAAATCTCCCTTGGTTGTGTTCTATCTTCTTCCATTGTCTCTTAGTTTGTTCCAATACAGATTTTCTCTTGCGAACTTTTCTTTTGTTTGTTTTTTAATTAGTTATTACGGATTCATTATTTTTGCATTAATGGATTCGCAGGCAATCAGTGGTTTGGATTGGTATCGTTATGTTTTAGGAGACCAAATCATTATGGCAGATGCACTGGTTACCAAACCAGCCATTTATCTTACGTTAGTTTTTGCTGTCTCTTATGCAATTTTTCGAAGTCTTCGAATGTTATTGAAATTTGCGGCAGCGGAATCTCAAAAGACTACTTTATCTCGTTATTTTTCCCCTGATTTAGTTTCTGAAATTGTTTCTGAACCAGAAGTCATCGGCAAGGGTAAAAGACAGAAGGTAACAGTTCTATTTAGCGACATCCGAGGGTTCACTCAGTTTTCGGAACCGATGGATCCAGAAGAACTCTCCATTTTTTTAACAGAGTTTCGTCGGCGTATGGTACGAGCGATTTTTAAATATAAAGGAAGTTTGGATAAATTCATCGGGGATGCGGTGATGGCAACTTTTGGAACTCCTTCACCTTCTGAAACAGAAGGGGAAGATACAAAAAATGCCGTTCTTGCCGCAAATTCCATGTTAGATGAACTTATGCAGTGGAACAAAGAACGAATCGCAGAAGGTTTAAGTGAGATTAAAATCGGAATTGGGATTCACACGGGGGAAGTGTTTTGTGGGAGCATTGGTTCGGAAGAAAGGATGGAATACACTGTCATTGGCGATACAGTCAACACTGCTTCACGGATTGAGTCGGCCTGTAAAGATCTGAGTGTATCTTTTTTAATTTCGGAAGCAGTTTGGTTAGAAATAGGTTCTCCCACCGGTTGGGATAAAAAGGAATTTGTAGCTCTATCCGGGAGAGAGCAAAAAATCCATCTTTATTCGCCAAACGTGGCTTAAGAGGCCATATTGATTTTGTAAACCGCTTCGTGAAGGGCCGGGTTTAATTCTGGGTCTATGATATAAATGACGCGGGTGGTACCCGCTTGCAAAGCCAAATCCATAATGGCTTTTCTGCGATCAATTTTGATGCTGTGTAAATCAAAGTCTGCAATTTTGAATTTGTTTCCTTTTTGGAACACTGGGTTGATGCTACAAATTCTTTGGAGTTTGGGGCGTGTTTGGTAACGGCCGACATCGAGAACAATACAGATATCAAAATGGGCTCGTCTTTCAGAATCCACAGAAGCGGTAATCACAAAATCACCAAAGTTGACAATGTTTTCGTTATTAGTAAGAGAACTTCCCACATAGTCGAGGAGATGTCTGATATTTTTATTGCTATAAGAGAAAAATGAATCATTCAAAATCATTTTTAATGCGGTGGATGATTTGAATGCAGGTCTCCAGGGTTGGTTGGACGTAAGCGATGCGTATTCACTGGCAAGTGAGAGTATAGCGATATCTTCTTCAAAACTAGAAGATGTGACATTGTTTTCTTGTAAGTGGAGTTGGAGTTCGATATCTTGGGTGATTCTTTCTTTACCTACTTCTTTATTATACTTGTCACGGACAGACATAAGTTTCGTAAAAAGTGATCTTGGATCTGGAAAGTTATTGTTCACTCCATTGCCACGATAAGGTCTGTGGTGGTTTAAAATCAGTGTGCGTACGTGAGAATCAATTTCTGGGGCAGGTAGGGTCATCAAATAACTGATGATAGGGTGTTGTTGGACTACTGCATATTCTTCTTTTGTGAGTTTGGGATTGTTTTTGATATCAAGCCGGGAATACCCCACGTCTGCCAAATAACTTGCCATCATAAGACTTAGATGATCTTTTTTATTCGATTCTTCTTTCCCTTCATTCACAATTTTTTTTGTGCGAACCTTCATTCCCATGGCAACTACTGTGCGTTTGGTCATCAGTTCCGATTCTACGGAAACGCCAGCAACACCAAGGATTTCTAAAATATTAAAGATACCAAGTTCGTAGTCAGGATTACTTGTGAAGTCAGTGAGAAGTTCGTTTACTGAGTTTTGGACAAAGACGGCTTGGTCAGAAGAGAAGGATGTTTTGCGTAAATCTTCAATGAGAGCCTGGGATTGTTTGGCGAAACGAGATGTTTTTTCCTGATCAAATAGTTTAGTGGTCCGACCTGGTTCTAAAAAGGCACTTTCAGCACCATTGGGTTTGGTTTTTCGAAGCTCCGAGATCAGGAAGTAAACACCTTGCATCTCAAACTTAAGAAGTTTACCGAAATCGGCTTCTGAAGGGTTCCTTTTTTTATGAATGAGGATTTGCCCATCTTTATTGTAGAGATCGAGAGGAATGTTTTTGTTTTTGCGAAAACTATTTAAAGACTCTTCAGTTAACTCAAATTTGGCGAGCTTTTCTCTTGGTACTATGTTTGTATCGTTAGTGCTCATTCTAATTTTGGTTTATAAGACGAAAGATATTCCTGATATTATGGTGAAGTTTGTATAGAATCAATAAATTGTAAATCGATTCCTTAAAATCATTATTACTTTTTGTTACATAGGAATTTCCTCATAGGATAATCACTAGTTATAAGTAGTTGTTCTATTGGTCCGTGTAGTTTTTGTTTTATCTTTAAGTAAGTTGTGTCAATGCAGATAAGGCAAAATAACTCTCGTTAGCGTATCTATAAAAGTTCCCACTATTGTTTGCCACTTTAAATGAAAAACTGTTCGTTTTTGTAGCGATTTCAATTGAGAGAATGTAATGAGTGCTGGTTTTTTCGTTTACAGGCTGAGTAAAAGTACGAAAAAATTATCTCCATGAGTACGCTTTCGACAAAAAAATCATCACTAGATCTATTCAATCCTACAGAAGACCATCTGGCACTTAGAGAGTCTGTGGCATCTTTTGCGGAAAGGGAGATGGACGAACAAGCAAAGGAAAATGACGAAAAAGAAACATTCAATACCATGCTTTTCAAACGGTTGGGTTCCGAACTTGGAATTTTTGGGATTACAGTACCGGAAGCCGATGGTGGGCATGGACTTGATCCACTTGCCGCAGTCATTATCCATGAAGAGATGTCTCGGTTTGATCCAGGTTTTACTCTTTCTTATTTGGCCCACGAAGTCCTTTTTGTGAATAATTTTTTCTATAGCTCCAACCCTTCACAGAGAGTCCGTTATTTGAGTAAGGTCATTACTGGCGAATGGATTGGTGGAATGGGGATGACTGAACCTGGTGCCGGAACGGATGTTCTTGGAATGACAACTCATGCTGTCAAAAAGGGAGATCGTTATGTCATCAACGGTGTAAAACAATATATCACGAACGGATCCATCGGACAAGTTTTTGTTCTCTATACTAAGCTGGAAAAAAATGGGAAAAAAATGACCTCTTTTGTGATCGAGTCGTCTTACAAGGGTTTTTCGGTCGGGAAAAAAGAAGAGAAGATGGGGATGCGTTCTTCACCTACCACCCAACTAGTTTTTGAAGATATGGAAGTTCCAGAAGAAAATTTACTCGGTATCGAGAATGGTGCGGTCACTCACATGATGCGGAATTTAGAAATAGAACGTGTGACTCTTGCAGCCCAGTCTTTAGGCATTGCTCGTCGTTGTATCGATATCATGTGTGATTATACTATCCGTCACAGGGAAGCCTTTGGTAAAAAACTGATGGAGTTTGGTCAAATCCAAAGGATGGTTGCCGAGTCTTATGCTGATTACCAAGCTGCCAGAGCTCTTGTTTATCATGTGGCCAGTGAACTTGGACCTGATGTAAGAAACTCTCTGGGTGCAGCTTCCGCAAAACTGGTTGCGACCCAAATGGCGGAGCGAGTCTCAAGAAATGCCATCCAAGTTTTAGGTGGGTATGGGTATTGCCGAGAATATCCTGTGGAACGGTTGCATAGAGATGCCATCTTACTCAGTATTGGTGGCGGAACGAACGAAGCCATGCAAAAGAACATTGCTAGTGATTTGAAAAAACTTTGGTCCGAATAAAGAGCAAAGATCCCTTCCGGTCTTCTAGGTAGACTTACAGATTTGGGGAACAATTCTTAGAAAGAAAGAGAGGTTGATTTTGGAAACCGTTCTTAGAGCCTGGGCGAAACGATGATTCGCCTTCCTAAGATTTTTATCCAAGTGCCAGGAACTTCCGCCAACTTGGGGCCTGGTTTTGACCTTATGGGTCTTGCTCTCGATCTTCGTAATGAATTTGAATTTAGTTTTTCAAAAGAAATTACTGAATCAAAAACAGAATTAAAAAACGGCAAACCCTTGCCGTTTTCTGAAAAAGAAGATCTGGTTTATCAGTCTTATCTTTCCTATTTCGAAAAGTTTTTACCTAGCAGAACTGCACCTCCTTACCATTGCAAAATGAGTTTATCCTTACCCTTAAAAGGGGGACTTGGTTCTAGTGCATCTGCCATTGTTGCGGGCCTCTCTTTGGCAAGGGAAGTTCACAAAAGATTGGAACCAACCACAGTACCAACAGAGCCAACATTTACTCAGTATTTAGCGGAATTTGAAGGCCATCCTGATAATACTTTGCCGGCTTATCTAGGTGGATTTGTTTTCGCCTATTCTACGTTTGGTGAAAAGCTGAGATATTTCCGTAAAAAATTTCCTTCTTCTGTTGCTATTTTTGTTCTAACACCAGAGTTTCATGTTTCAACTGAGGAATCAAGGAAAGCACTTCCGAAAACCTACGCAACAGCCGATGTCATTTTTAATTTATCTCGCATTGGTGCTTGGATGCATTTTTTAGACAAACGTAAGTTTGGTGATTTACTCGTTGGTTTAGAAGATAAAATGCACACTCCCTACAGAATTCCGAAGTCTTCGCCTTTGTATCCGTTAGCGGATCGTTTTAAACAAGCAGGGATTGGGTATTGTTTGTCTGGTTCTGGTCCAAGTTTACTTGTATTTTTGGAAAGGAAGTCAGTGAAAACCAAACAAACGGAATTGGAAAAGATGGTATCTCAAGTGATGGGCGCAGCAAACATTGCATATACATTCAAACGTGTCAAACCCGATGGACTCGGAGTTCGCATCCAAACAAAATAGTTTCTTGTTTAATCTTCTTCGGCCCCTTCTTCTTTTCCAAATCCATATACATCTCCACGAAATCTTGCCTTCCTGTTGATCCCCGGATGGATTTTTCCCACTTCAAATGTAAATTTCATTCGTTCCTTTCCTGACCTATTAAAATAAAAGGAGGAGGTGAGAGAGACTTCGATATAGTTTACCATCCGTTCTTTGGCAATTTTATCGGAGATGCGAAATTCGGCAGGGTGGCCAATGACTTCATAGGATTCGAAGGTTTCTTTAGATTCCATCTTTCCGTAATGTTCCATCCGCGGTGGTTTGTAGAAAGTGGGTCCGTTCTTTAAAACAGTAATGGTATAATCTTCACTATCACGACTTTTTTTGAATTGGAAGATAAGATGGTCTTCCGAGATCGCATTACACCGGGTTGCCAGTTGCCCAGTTTTACATCCAATTTGAAAGGTGGCAAACCGGCTTATTTGTCGCCCGTTTGAACGGGGATGAACCGATCGGATTCTTTCCTTGAGATGACAGGATGGATGAATTGATTGTATACAACAAGTCCTAGTCCCAAAACGGAAATGGTCAATACTCCGCTAAGAACTAGGATAAAGCTGTCAAGAATGGCAATGCTAAGGAACAAACTTACCTTTTGGTATCTACCTTATGACTTTTGGGGGAAGGTAGGGGAGTTCGTGTCACGAGAGAAAGTAAGTCTTTCACTTCTTCGGGTGAAATGATTTGGTTTAGTTTTTCTTCCAGAGAAGCAGGAGTTGGTTTTAATACCAAATCTTCCGGCTTTAACTTTGCCTCTCTTTCCGCTTCTACCTTTTTTGTTGCCCGCAGATTTTGCGACTTTTCGAAAAGCGAATCATTACCTTCCTCCGATTGTTTCCCAGTTTGGGTTGGTATCGTGGGGGGGACCGAAACGTGCGAGTTTCCTTGAATGTTAATTGTGTTCATTTTTCCCAAACCTCCGTGTTCAGGATCAGCTCTTTGAGAAAAAATATCCTTTTCCCTCCCTCAGATTTTCGGATATTTCGAGGTAGGCTTTAGCGAAAATCGATATTTTTTTTCAGATTTTTCCGTTTGATTGCTCGCTTTATGGCCGGGAAGCTGGCAGGGATGGAAAATATTTTTAAAAAGTGGATGGAAAACCCCATCTCCAAAATCGTCCTTGCGACTAACCTCGTTTTCGCCCTTCTCTTTATTGTCAGTATTCCTTCCTTTGTTCGGGAATACATTACCCAAGATGCAGTGAGTATCGGTGGAAAAAAATATGACTTGAGTGATGTGAAAGAAACTTCTCCCATTGCCTATTCTAAATTCCAATCGGAATACAAGGCACTTATCAAAAACACGCTTGGTGAATTTGCTCAAGACAAACTATTTGAACTCATTGCCAAAGACAAAAACATAAAACCATCCGAAGTATTGACCCAAGGATTTACTCCTAGAGAACCATCAGAAGAAGATATTATGAATGTCTATGTGTCCAACAAAGACCAATTAGGTGGAAAATCTTTAAATGAGACGAAGGACAAAATTATTGGATTTTTAAAAAACCAACAAGAACAAGAACATAGCCGCAATGTTTACCGCGACATCGTTACAAAATACCCTGTTGAGTTTTTGATCAAAGAAGCAGAAGCAGTAAGAGTTACTGTGGAGGAAAAAAATAACCCTTCCATTGGCCCTAAAGATGCAAAAATCACCATTGTAGAATTCTCTGATTTTGAGTGTCCTTTCTGTAAAAGAAGCCAAGATGTGAATCAAAAACTTCGTGAAAAATACAAAGGCCAAATCCGTTGGGTTTTCCGTGACTTTCCGCTTCCTTTCCACCAAGATGCAATGTATGCCCACATGGCTGCTAATTGCACTATTTCGGAAGGAAAGTATTGGGATGTGTTTAATATACTTTTTGAAAACAGCGGGAACTTAGCAAAAGCGAATGTAGATGCACTCATCGTAAAAGCAGGAATGCCCAAAGACAAATACCAAGCTTGTATGAAAAATGCAAGTAATCTAAAAGCAGAAATTGATGCGGACATTCAAGATGGGCAAAAAGTGGGTGTGAGTGGAACTCCAGCATTCTTTATCAATGGAATTTTCATTTCGGGAGCATTGCCTTTCGAAAACTTTGATGAGATCATCCAAAAAGAACTAAAACAATAATAGATTATAAATTTAAAGGAAAATTATATGAGCAAAAAAGTAAAAGTTGCTGTTACTGGTGCTGCCGGACAAATCGGATACGCACTACTATTTCGTATCGCTTCAGGACAAATGTTTGGACCTGACACTGCAGTGGAACTCCAATTATTGGAATTAGAACAAGCCCTTCCTGCTGCTAAAGGTGTCATTATGGAATTGGACGACTGTGCTTTCCCTCTTTTGGAAAAAGTATCTGTTTCTTCTAACATTGATGAGGCGTTTCGTGACATTAACTGGGCACTTCTTGTTGGTTCTGTTCCGAGAAAAGCAGGAATGGAAAGAGGGGATCTTCTAAAAATCAATGGTGGAATTTTTACAACACAAGGAAAAGCAATCGAGAAGAATGCTGCAAGCGACGTAAGAGTTCTCGTTGTTGGTAACCCATGTAATACAAATGCACTCATTGCAATGAACAATGCAAAAGGTGTTCCGTCTGACAGATGGTTTGCGATGACTGGTCTTGATGAAAACCGTGCTAAAACACAACTTGCCCAAAAAGCGGGAGTTCTTGTAAAAGATGTTTCCAATGTAGCCATTTGGGGAAACCATTCTGCCACTCAATACCCTGACTTTTACAATGCAAAAATCAAAGGAAAAGTAGCCACTGATGTGATCTCTGACCACGACTGGTTAAAGGGTGATTTCATCTCTACCGTTCAAAAAAGAGGAGCAGCCATCATCGCTGCACGCGGGGCATCTTCTGCGGCTTCTGCAGCAAATGCGGTAGTGGACACAGTGCATAACATTGTGACTCCTACAAAAGCGGGTGACTGGTTCAGTGCCGCTTGCCATTCCAATGGTGAGTATGGTGTGGACAAAGGACTAATCTTTGGATACCCACTGAAGTCTGATGGCAAAAAAGTAGAGATCGTAACTGGTCTTGAAATCAATGCTTTCGGTAAGGAAAAATTTGATATCACTCACAATGAGTTAAAAGAAGAAAGAAACGAAGTCAAAGACATGCTTGGTTAATTTCTGATCTACAACGATTTGTTGGAAGGACCCGCTAACCGAAAAGGTGGCGGGTTTTTTTATGTGGCTGGGTTGATTTAGCAGCGGATCCAGATGGATATTTGATTAGCTAATGACTAGACACAATAGGCTATTACCTCCTATCTGAACTCGACATCGCTTCTAAAAACCTTTCCGGTCTTTCTAAAAAAGGTAAGTGGCTACATTCTTCCAAAACTGTCATTTTGATTTTCGGAAACCCACTTAAGATTGGTTCCCAAGTGAAATAGGGTGCCACTTGGAAGTCTTCTTTGCCCATACAAATCCAAACAGGAACAGAAACATTTCTAAAGTATTCGGAAACATCAATGTCTCGAAACACTTCTCCAAAAAGATAATCAAATGCAAGTTTGTTTGTGTGAATTCCTTTCCAAAATTCTCTAGACGGAAAAGGAATTTTGTAAAAACCTTTGGCCTCCAAACTCACACAGTAGTGTATAAAAAAATCTTCCGGTGATGTTTCTATATTTTTTTGGAACTGAACCTGGTTTTGAGCATGAGCCGCCTTACGCAAGTCAGATGCTTCTTTTTGGAAATATACTTCTGCTTCGGACATGTGACTCCCATGGCTCGGACCCGTGGAGACCATACAAAGTTTCGATACCAAGTTTGGAAATTCGGCCGCATAAGCAAGAGCCATATACCCATGGCCCGAATGTCCGATTACGGGACAGACTGGTATTTTTAATTCTGTTTGGACGAAAGCAAAATCATCTAATAATTTCTCTAAGGAATAATCTTCCCGAGTTTCCTTTTGCGGATTGGTTCGTTTCGCAAACCCTCTGTGGTCCACGATAGTGATTTGGTAATTTTCCGCCATTTCCCTGGGGATGACTCGGGGATAATACAAGGCACTTCCGATCCAAAATAGAGGAGGGCCCTCTATGTTGTTTTTTGCCACTTGGAGGGCAAATCCCTCTCTTTCGATTGTTTGGTATGTCCAACTCATAATAAACCTCTTGGAACCTCGGATTAAAAATACATGTAGTTGTAATATGCAACTATATGGTTGCGCTTTGCAACTAAAAAAGACTTGATGGGCTCAAATAAAAGTATGTTAGTGGAATTGTGAAAGGGCTTTCTACGTATTTGGGAATTTATATGAGCGAAACCTTGCTTCTGATGAGGCGGTTTTTAGCGAATGAATTTACGAAAAAAGGAATCGGGATGCGATTTGAAGATTGGATGCAGCTCCTTCCTTTAGTAGAATCGGAAACGGTAAGTCAGAAAGACCTGAGTGATCGTTTGGTAAAAGACAAAACCACAGTATCTAGGCTTGTGGATGGTTGGGTCAAAAAAGCATGGGTGAAACGAGAAGTATCCGTAAAAGACAAACGATTCTATATTTTGCGTTTTACTAAAAAGGGAAAAGAGATTTGGGAGAAAGGCCTTCCTATCATATCCTCCGCAGATGAAGTGTTTCGAAAGGATTTAAGTGACGTTAATGAAAAAGATTTATATCTTCTTCTTTTTAAAATCCAATCTTCTGTCCAACTGGCGGAGAAAGAAAAATAAACTTTAAGAAAGAGGAGGCACCTCTGCAAAGAAAAAACGTTCCTTTTTGGAACTGTCTAAAATTTTCTTTGAATTAACAAAACCAAGTTCCTCTGCTAGTGATTCCACATCATCCATATACAAAGGATGAGTTTCTATCATCAACTTTCCACCAGGTTTTAACCTTCTTTTTATGGCAGTTAACAATTGTTTGTGGAATTCTTTAAAATCCGAAATAAAGAGAGCTAAGTGAGGCTCAAATTCTAATACATCGGGCATAATCTCTGGTTTTTCTGATTCTGGAATGTAAGGAGGATTGGAGACAATCAAATCAAATTGTAGTTCTTTAGGGATAGATAAGTCTAAATCGGAAACATAAAATTCCGTTTTTTCTGTTAGATGGTATTTTTCTGCATTGCGACGGCTCACTTCGATGGCTTTTTCCGAGAGGTCTGAGAGAGTCACAAGACTAGATTCTAAAAGTTGGGCAAGGCTAAGGCCGATGCATCCACTCCCAGAACATAAATCCCAAATTTGGATTTCACCAGTTTCGTTTCTTGTTAAGTTTTCCTTCCCTTTCCAAAGGTAATCTACAAGTTCTTCTGTTTCTGGTCTCGGGATAAGGACATCGTCTGTTACCAAGTATTCAAATTTATGAAACCCTTTTTTGCCAGTGATATAGGCTACGGGTTTTCGTTTGCTTCGTTCTAGAATTCTCATCCTGTAGAGATCAATTTCTTTTTGGCCTAGAGGCATTTCAAATTGAGAGTAGAGTTTGATTCGAGGAAGGTTTAGTAGGTCGGAAAGGATCCATTCCGCATCCACACGTGGGTTTGGAATTTCCTTTTTCTCCAGAAATTCTGTAGACCGCTTTAAGTAATAAAGTAGAGTTCCGGGTTCTTCCGCCATATCTTATGCCCCCAACAGGATTCGAACCTGTGTCCCCAGTTTAGGAAACTAGTGCTCTATCCACCTGAGCTATGGGAGCTTTTACGTAGGTTTACGTTTCTGATTCACTATCCTTTGAAAATCGGAGATATTGTGAATAACAATTTTATCCGGATAGAGATCTAGTTTGCCTGTTTTTACATACTGCATAAGCACCTTTTGCACTTCACCCACAGGTTGGGCGCACCAATTGGCAATGTCATCTACTGTAGCAGAAAGGATAATTTCATTATAAACATCATTGTTATACTGTTTTTCGTATAACATAACAAAGACATCGCAAACCTTTCCAATGATATCATCCATAAGAAGGATCATTAAACGGCGTTTTTGATCATAAATGCGAAAGGAAAAAATATGAAGGAGTTTCATTGCTAGTGCCGGGTTTTTGGTCATTAGCATCTCAAAATTGGCTCGATTGAAATTGAGAGCCTTAACTTCATTGACAGCAATGGCAGTGGCAGAACGCGGTTGTTCCTCTAAAATGGCCATCTCACCTAAAATATCCCCAGCTTCTAAAACATCTAAGGTTTTGATACTGGTTCCAATGGTTTTTGTGATTTTTACTTTCCCTTCTTTGATGAGGTAAAAGTCGTTTCCTGGTTCATATTCACAAAACAATACTTCGTTTGGTTGGAATACTTTACCAAACTTTCCAAACATAGCTTCCAACATCTGGTCGTTCACTACTTCCCTCCCTTGAGTTTGGATTTAGCATCTTCTGAGATACTATCATCCAAAGGTGGCATTTGAGTTACCTTTTGGAATAATTGTTTAGATTTTTCTTTATCACCGGATGCCTCTGTAGCGAGTGCTAGGTGGTAAAGATTTTCTTTGAGTAAAAGACCCTTGGGATATTTTTTAATAAAATTAGAAAAATGTGTGATCGCACCAGGATAGTCTTTCGCTTTGAAACTAGACTTACCCATGTAAAACATGGAATTTTCTACAAACTGTTCTTCTTCCTGCGTAACCGAATCTGTTCTCTCTGAAACCATTTTAAAAAGATCAATGGCATCGGCATACTTTCCTGCGTTCATTAAAGTTGATGCTTTGTCGTATTGGGAAAGGATGGAATTTGGATCAACGCTGGAAGTGGAATTTTGCGCTGGTACTGCCATGGTTTTTAACATCTCTTGCAGTTTACCCGATTGTGCACCCGGTTCCGGTTTGTATACTAACTCTTGTATGGTGAGAGGGAATGGTGTTTTTTTCCGAGCTAAATCGACAAGTTGTCTTGCCCGATCTACGTACATTCCGTCCGGATAATGTTGTAGGTATTTTTCAAAGGCATAAGCCGCATGTTCAAAATTGCCATTTTTGTAATAAACTTCGGCCACATTCATGAGCTCGAAGGCCGGATTCTTGGCTTCCCCTTGGCCGAGGATTTCCCTAACCTGGCGGTGGACCTGCCGGAGTTGGCTTGAGAACACCTTTAGCATTTTGATGATCAAATGGGTTTTGTCAGATACAAATTTTTCGAATTCGGGGACTTTGAAGACAAGAACTGTAGCGGCTCCAATGACTTGTGCCGTTTCTTCTCTGGGGTAACGACCGATGGCACTCTTAACTCCGAAAAACTCACCGAGTTTTACATCCTCTTTCAGCTCCACACCGTTGATATTCGTGTAAGTTAGTACAACACGACCTTTTTGTAGTACAAAGATATCCTCCGCCTTGTCTTTCTCGAAGTAGACGATGGAACCTCCTTTGTAATTACGAACTATGGGACCTGACAACTCATGCCTCGCTTGCGCTTCATTTTCAAAAATTAGGTAAAAAAGCCAAACTCTTTTTATAACCGACACTGTCAGAAACTTGTTTCAAGAGTTTTTTTGGTGAACCAGCAACCAACTTGATTTTACCATCAATGGAAAATTCTTCTGTTTCTAAACCGAAATGAAGAAAGAGTGACTTGTATTCTATTGACCCATAAATGGGATACCCATCGATCACAACTAAATCAATATGTTTCCAAGATAGATCTGACACATTGATTTCTGATATTTTTTTATCGTCGTTTACTACCAGTAAATCGGCAGATAGACCAGGCATAAGTGCATCTGGATTTCCTAATCGAAAAGCCTTTCTTGGATTTTCGGTGACCATTTTAAGAAGTGTTGATTCTTCTAATTCTTCACCATATAACCCAAAGTAGATAGACTTCGCAGTTTTTAACTCATCGAGTAAATGAACAGATCCACTCGGAGAATAATCTGTCCCCAAACATACATTAACTCCCATATCTAAAAAAAGTTTGATATTGGTGGTTTTTCCAAAGATATGAAGGTTGGAAGTAGGGCACCAAACAACGGAGGCTCCCTTTTCTAAAATTTTTTCGACTTCTTTTTGTCCGAAGGGCAAACAGTGTACGAGTACAGAATGTCCGCCAAGAGCATCCATTTTTTCAAGCAAACGAAGGGATTGTTTCGAATCATCATCGACTCCTTCTGCTAAATGAGTCACAAAAGGAAGTCCCGCGTGTTCTGCCATTCGGTATTCTAAAGCAGGTCCTTCTCCCCAACCCAAACTATAAGTTCCGACCGAGTGGGCGAGTGTATAATCGGAAATCAGTTTTACGGGTAGGATTCCCCGGAATGGATTTTGTATTTGATGAGGGATATGATCAAATACAGTCGTGACTCCGGCAAAAAGATTTTTATAACCACCAAGATAATATAAAATTTCTGGATCTACTTGTTGGCGTTCTGCGAAGACCCCAGAACTTTTATAGAGATTGTCGTAGGACAACCAAGACTGATGTTTTTCTGTTCCTCCAACTTTGGGTAGATAACTTGCTAGTAGGTGGTCATGGGAATTGATAAAACCAGGATAAAGTTTTTTCCCCTGAAGAGAAATTTTGATGGTTTCATTGCTTGGCGAGAGATTGGGTTCGATGGCAGAAATTTTTTCTCCATCAACGAGAAGGTCATTCGTTTCCAATTTCCCATTTCGATATACGGAACCTGATTGGAAAAGGACTGAGTTTGCCATTAAATTCCGGCCTCTAATATTCGTTCGGGATTCAAACTTAATTTTTGTTTGTTCACTTGAAAATAAAGGCCTTTGTCTTTTGCCAAAATTCCCAACCGGTCTTTTGACTTTACTTGTTGGCCTTCCGTAACTTGGATTCTTTCCAAGTTTCCATAAACGGAATACAGTCCATTTTGATGTTCTAAAATCACAAAGTTTTCATATCCATCCATATAATCCACATGGACTACCTTGCCGGGAAGGCTTGCTCGGACTAGTGAGGAGACTCCACGTTGGAATTGGATTCCTTTGTGGGGGTCATAGGTCAGTTCGGAAAATTTTTTTACTACCTTTTCTTTCTGCACCAAAGGAAGGGCTGGTTTTTCGGTAAGAAGAGAGGCAGGGGAAAGGGAAACTTTCTCCTCTCCTTTGGGAATTCGAAGTAATTCCCTTTCGTATAAATTCTCTTTAGTGGTACGTCCATTTAACTTGGCTAAGGTCTCGGCGGAGGTTTTAAATTTTTTTGCAATTCCAAACCAGGAATCGCCTTTTAGAACACGGTAAGCGGAAGGGACTTCCGTTGTTGGGTTTTGTTTGGAGGATATGGGGAGTATGAGAAAGAAACCCAAAAAAAATAGAATGTATCGCAGTCTTAGCATCCGGTATCCCTGCTAAAAGTATCGACACCTGGCTGATAGAGGGCAATAAAAAAGGCGGGAGAACCCGCCTTTTCCAAAATCGAACGACTGACGAAGAAAGGTTTAGTCTTCTTCGGTTTTGTTGACCTTGTATTTTTTCATAAGCTCGTCCGCTACGTTTCTTGGAACAGGAGCATACTTGGAAAATTCCATTGCAAACTCTGCTTTTCCTTGTGTAGAGGAACGAAGCACTGTGGAGTAACCGAACATGTCAGCAAGAGGAACTTCCGCTTCGATCTTCGCATAACCGTTTTCTTCGGTAGTGTTTAAGATCATACCACGTCTTTGGTTCACTGATGCAAGGATGGCTCCTTGGAATTCAGTAGGACCTTCTACTTCCACTCTCATGATTGGTTCGAGAATGATAGGAGCTGCTTTGCTGAATCCTTGGCGGAAACCGTAACGAGCACCAATTTGGAAGGCCATATCAGATGAATCCACATCATGGTAGGCACCGTCATTGATCACACAACGAACTCCGATGATAGGGAATCCAATGAGGGATCCTCTTTCTAAACAAGAACGGAAACCCTTATCACAAGATCCGATGTATTCGCGCGGGATGGATCCACCCACGATTTTATCCACGAATTCGTAATTTTTTCCTTCTTCTTGTGGGATCGGTTCGATAAAACCTGCCACTCGAGAGAACTGACCTTGACCACCCGTTTGTTTTTTATGGGTATAATCAAATTCAGCGGACTTAGTAATGGTTTCACGATACGCTACTTGTGGTGCCCCAGTGACTAGATCCACACCGTATTCACGTTTCATACGTTCAATGTATACTTCTAAGTGAAGTTCTCCCATCCCTTTGATGATGGTTTGACCAGACTCTTTATCAATTTCAGTTTGGAAGGTTGGATCTTCTTTCGTGAAACGGTTAAGAGCTTTGGCAAGGTTTGGAAGTTGTTTTGATTCTTTACATTCAATTGTAAGGGAGATTACCGGGTTTGGAACAAACATGGACTCCATAGTCACTTTTGCTTTTCCATCAGTGAAAGTATCTCCGGAAGCGCAATCGATACCGAATAGTGCTACGATATCGCCTGCTTCTGCTTTCGCAATATCTTCCATATCGTTTGAGTGCATACGAACGAGACGTCCAATGTTATGGCGTTTGTTGTTAGAAGAGTTGTAGATCGTCATACCTTTTTCGAGTCTACCTTGGTAAACACGAACATAAGTTAACTGACCATAACGACCGTCTTCTAGTTTGAATGCGAGACAAACTAGTGGTTTTTCTGGATCTGATTCTAAGCTGAATTCGTTTTCTTCATTTCCGATTTCTTTTGCTTTGTTATCAACATCATAAGGAGAGGCAAGGTAATCCGCAACTCCATCTAGAAGTCTTTGGACTCCTTTGTTTTTGAACGCAGAACCCATAAATACAGGAACAAATTTAAGAGCGAGAACACCACGACGAATGGCTTCTTTCACACGTGCTTCAGAAGGAGTTCCTTCTAATAACTCTTCAGTGAGTTCGTCGCTGAAAAGAGAAACTGCATCAAGAAGAGCTTCACGTTTTTCGTTAGCTTGGTCTTTTAATTCATCAGGGATATCAGTGATTTTGATATCTTGACCATTTGGGCCTTCGAAGTAATAAGCTTTCATTTCGACAAGGTCAACAATCCCTTTGAGATCATTTTCCAAACCGATAGGAAGTTGAACCGCATGTGCATTTAGGAAAAGTTTTTCACGAAGTTGATCGATGACTCTCCATGGGTTAGCACCTGTTCGGTCTAGTTTATTGATAAAAGCAACACGTGGAACATTGTAACGTTTCATCTGGCGGTCTACGGTGATGGATTGTGACTGAACACCAGCAACCCCACAAAGAACCATAATCGCAGAGTCAAGTACACGCAAAGAACGTTCTACTTCAATCGTGAAGTCAACGTGGCCTGGTGTATCGATGATGTTGATGGAGATATCTTTCCAAGTAGCATAAGTTGCCGCTGATTGGATAGTGATCCCTCTTTCTCTTTCGAGATCCATACTGTCCATGGTAGCACCCACACCGTCTTTACCACGAACTTCGTGGATGGCATGGATTTTGTTCGTATAAAATAAAATACGTTCGGTAAGAGTTGTCTTTCCAGAGTCAATGTGGGCAGAGATTCCGATGTTACGGATTCTGTCCAATTTAGGGTCGCGTTTTGTTTCTGTCGCAGAGGTCATATTTTCCTCAAAATAATGGTTAAAGTTGAATTGATTCTACCAAAATCTGAAATGGACTGCGTTTGTAAAGTACTTGGGATTTTTGGTCAAAGGGAAAATCCTGGAGAAAGTAGAGATTAGGGGAATATGCCACTAGCGCGCTTCAATCGATTTTTTCGAACATTGTCTTTTGCCCGACTTGTATGTCTGGGATTCTTTGCCGCCATCCTTATCGGATCGATTGCCCTCTATATTTCTGAAGAAGGGGAACTTTCCTACGTGGATAGTTTTTATCTTTCTGCCTCTTCCATCTGTGTGACAGGGCTCTCACCGGTTCCCCTCTCTGGACTCAATCCAGGAACCCATTGGATTATGCTTTTTCTCATCCAACTAGGCGGTCTTGGGATCATTAGTTTTACTGTAATTGTTGGATTTCTTATCACCCAAGGAATTTCTCGGAACGCTCGGTTTAATGCCTTTGTGGGTGCCGCTATTGATACCCAGGCGGAAACTGAGTCACTTGCCACAAACGAAGTGAATCGGATGTTACTTTCCATTATCAATATTTCTTTCTCCCTAGAAATTTTAGGTGCGATTGGACTTTATCTGCACATGCCGGACGGTGTGGAAGGGGGAAACACTCGCTGGTTCTTTTCTTTGTTCACAGCGATCTCTTCGTTCAATAACGCTGGTTTTTCGATCACAGATGATTTGAGTGCCTTACGTTTGGATCCTTTTTCTTTATACATTGTTTCTGGACTTGTAATTTTTGGAGGGATTGGATTTCCCGTAATCATTCTTTTGGAGAAGTTTTTACTCACAGTTTTTGTACGGATTGTCTACCGCATTGAAGTGATGGCAGAAACTCTAATGATGGAAAAAGCACTGAAAACTGGGAATGTTCCGAGGTTTTTGTTACTTCCCGCACAGTTTTCTGCATTTTTAGAAAACCGCATTGAAGACTATAACAAACATTTACGGGGAGAAACCACAAGGATCCAGTCAAAACTTCTTGTTTATGGCTCTTCCGCCTTGCTTCTGTTTGGTTTTCTTGGAATTTATTTTTTGGAACGTTCCAACCCACATACCTTCCATGGAATGGCTCTGGTTGATAAAATTTCGAATGCTTTTTTTATGTCTGTCTGTTCCCGAACAGCTGGGTTTTCGACAATGGACCTCGGGCATCTAAATGATGCTACGGTCATCATCATAACTGTCCTTATGTTTATCGGCGGTGGTCCACAAGGTACTGCCGGTGGTATTAAAATCACCACCTTTGTTCTGTTACTTGCCTATTTGAAAAACGTCATCCAACCTTCAAAACCAGTTATGTTGTTTGGAGAGATTGTATCCAGGAATTCGGTCGCTGTTGCTATCCGAGTTTACTTTCTCGCTACCATTGCCTTGGCTTTTGTATTTATATTTCTTGGAATTTTGGACCAAAACCAACATTCTTTACATGTCATCTTTTTCGAGCTGATCTCATCGTTTTCGACAGTGGGTTTTAGTTTGAATCTCACTTCCCAGTTGGGAGACGTTGAAAAGTTATTCTATGCCGCTGTCATGTATGTGGGTCGTGTAGGGATTTTTACGGTTCTGATTGCAGCCACAGGCCACTCAGGAGTTCCAAAAATGGGGACTGTTGACGATGGTGTGAAAATCCAAGTTGGTTAGAATGGACATAAAAATCAGTTTTAGTATTTTGAGGATAGGGAAGACTTGGTATTTGTGAAATTACATATTCGAGATCTATTTTTTTCGTTTTGGAAGGCCCCGGTTCTAACTGCAGAGGAGCTGATATTTGAGAAACAAAAAGAGACTCAAAAAAAAGTTTTGTCTTCATTGGAATCCCGATTGGAATCCCTAGAGATTCTATTGTCCAACGACAAATTGGAAGATGCAAAACTTCTATTTCGTTACTTGGTTTATGATTTGGTAAACTTTCAATTGTTAAGAACCAACCAAAAAGAAATTCCTTTTGGTGGAAATCTCCAAGGTTTTGTTCTTCCCGAATCAAATAAAAAAATAAAACAATTTCGATTCTTAGAGTCTTTGGGGAAACTTTCCGAACTCAGCTGGAAGGAAATGGATGACCTTTTGTCTTCAGCCATTGAAACTTTTGAGTTTTTATCCTTGGAATCAAAAAAAGAATTTAGAACACGTTATGTAACCAATTTAGACCATTTTCGATTTTTGAGAAAATTTCGAATTGGGTTGGTTAGCGCCGTAGTTTTCAGCATTATCGCAGGAATCGCTTATTTCCAATATAAATTTCCAGTGATGAAAGACCAGTCCATCAAACTCTATACATTCATCAGTAGAGAAAAACCAGAAACTTCTGATTCTATGATGGTAACAAAACCTGTTTTGAAAAAAGACACAGGGAATTGGGTCGAATATGAATGGGAATTAACAAAATCTATGTCAACGTTTGGTGGTCTTCGCATTGATCCACTAGAACAAAGAGGAATTCGTTTTGTATTGGATCAAATTTCAATTTTTGATACTAAAGGAAAAGAAATTTACACTAAAAAGATAATGGTGAGTCCAAGTTTATTGCCCGAAGACTATCAAGATTTTTTGAAAATTATAGATATCAAAACAGCCGGTAAACAAACGCCAGGTGAACTTGTGGAAATGATTACAACGGGCTCGAACCCTCAAATCCATTTGGTATTTCCAACACTCAAAGATGCGAAAACTATCAAATTAAAAATGAAATTCATTGAAGCTCATAAAGTGAAGAAAAAATGATCAAACTATATCTTAAGTTAATGCGAGTTCCTCAGTGGGTGAAAAATATCATCCTGTTTGCCGGATTGATTTTTTCTAAAAAAATCTTCGAACTTCCTTCATTAACAAAAGTTTGTTTGGCTTTCCTTTGTTTTTCTCTCGTTGCTAGTTGCCAATATGTCTTTAATGATTTTTTGGATCAAAAAGAAGACGCAAAACATCCCGAAAAAAAACATAGACCTCTTGCGAGTGGGGAGTTGGATTCGGGAATTGCTTTGGCAATCACTGGTGTGATTTTGCCGGTGGCCCTGATTGGTGCATATAAATTGTCGCCAATTTTCTTTTACCTTACCATCTTTTACCTTCTTTTTAATATGTTGTACAGTAAGGTTTTGAAACATATTGTGATTCTGGATGTAATGAGTATTTCTATTGGATTTGTATTACGCGCCATTGCGGGTGCCGTTGTCATTGGAGTAGAGTTCTCTCATTGGTTATTACTTTGTACCTTTATGTTGGCACTCTTTTGGGGATTTTCCAAACGCAGAGGAGAGATCAATATTTTAAAAACCGATGCAGGTAAACATAGAAAAATTTTAGAAGAGTATTCCATTGAATTTTTGGATTTGATGATGGGAGTTGTAGCTACTCTAACTCTTGTTAGTTATGTGATGTATGCGGTGAGTCCAGAGACCGCAAAAAGTTTGGGAACTCCTTATATGGTGTATACGGTTCCGATTGTAGTCTACGCCATCTTTCGCTCTCTTTACATCATCTATATCAAGAATATGGGTCATAACCCCACAAAAGCCATCCTCACGGATGTAAGTGTCCTCACTTCTGGATTTATCTGGTTACTCCTCATCTTATTTTTGATGTTTGGGAACATATCCGGCCAACCACCAGTCTTACAATAAAGACTATGAAAATTTGGAAGCAGTTACCGTACGGATGGAAGGTGGTCTCCGCCTTTGTTTTCTTTTTTTCGACCACCCTTTGTTTTGCCTATTTTAAGGGAAGGGACACTCGTCCAGGGGTTCCCATTGAAATTTTGGCCACTACACCGACCGAAGCTAATTCCTGGAAGGGCCATCCCAAGGTGGTGTATTTCTGGGCCACTTGGTGTACGGTCTGCAAAGCCTATGCTCCCATTTTAGAGGCGAACTTAAAGTTATTGCCAAAATCCACCATCTTCCTTTCTGTTTTGGAAGCAGAAGATTCAGAGGAAACGAAAGAAGTTCTGACAAAACTCACCCCAGATGCCAAACATCCCATCTATTCGGCCGATTACCGAATTTTGAAGGAATGGCGAATCACAGCTTACCCTACAACGGTTTTTTTGAATGAAGAGGGAAGGGTTGTGTTTTCTGATACGGGAATCTTAAGCCCCATTGGATTTTGGTTACGTTCTTTTCTTTTGCGCTTTTTCTAAACTGTCGATGATATAACATGGATTCTTCCTTCAAACCCAAGCCGCTTTTAAATAAGTCGGAACTGCGACAAATCAAACGCAGTAAAACTCGGGTGGAAGGAAAAAAAGTCATCACTGATGATGTAAAAAAACTCAAATCCCTCAAAGTTACGCCGGAACTCAGCTTCCAAGAATCTATAGATTACTACAAAGAACCCATCTGGATCGAATACTATATTCCTAAAGAATCCCGGTTTGCATTCGAAACCAAATATCTTTTTATCCTACTTGTGGATCCAACAATCACCAATGATCCGAGTGATGCCGAAAGAAAACGTGCTGCGGCCAATCGTGAAATTGTCGATGTATTTGCCTACATGGAATCACATCCAGAAGCGATCAGACTCATTGAAGACTCATACCATTCCACAATATCCATGCATGAAACCGTTCACCATATTTTTAAAGCGTATAAAGAAACAGGGGCAACAGAAGATTTAAAAACAGCCTGTTATTTGACAGAAGCACTTTTGAAATATGAACCAACGATCGCAGGTCTTACTTACTTCAGAGATTACGTAATTTATAATTTAAATTTTTTCATCCGCACCTTGAACCGGTTGAAGATTGAATTTGCCTTGGAAGATGCCACTGTATCTCTACTCATCAAACGCAGAAATGAACTTTGGGAATTAGAAAATCGAGCAGAGGATGAAGACTTCGATTTGTTAGCCGCACTTTTTTTTGAACAGGCTTTCCCGAATCGTGGGGCTGGTGAACTTTCTAGCGATGATATGTTACTTTTTGAATGAATTGAGAGTGATCATAAAAACCAATTATAAAGATCTAAGAGATTTTGAATTTGTGGGAAGACCGGTGTTTTCTTTAAAACCGTTGTTTCAACTAGCTGCATTGCTATCGGAATTTGTTTTTCTTGGAAAGTAAAACTGAGTTTGGAAACAGAATTTGAGATTTCCTTCCAATCACTGCGTTCTTTCGATTCCTCGCTAAGAGGGAAAGAGTGGAGTAACACATCCCAAAAATCAGATTTAGAAACAAGTACTTCTGAGATGGTTCCAATTCCTGTTTTTAAATCCCTATAAAGGTGTTCCTTCATAAAGTCTTTGATTCCAATGGATAAAAACTGTTTTTCTCTTTTTAGTTTGGAAAGTTCGGGAATTACGGTTCTTGGATCCATTACATCCCAATCTAAAATAAGAAAATGACAGGGCCCTGTTTGGATTCGTTTGTAAAGAAACTCTATACTCCCTTCAGTAAATACAGTTTGCCCCATCGATTTTAAAAAAACTGACAGGTGTTTGTCAAGTGTTTGGTCTTTTGTGTAAACAACCCAAGTTAATTTTGACATAGGTAAGGTTTTACATGGCAAAGTATGGATTTCTGTGTATGGTTTTTCCCAAAGTAGCGAGACACCTATGTTTTTATAAATTTCCTTTTCTTCTTTTGTGAAATTACCGCATAATATTGGTTCGATGCTCCAATCAAGTAATTCTTTTGCAATCTCTGGCGTTGGTTTGGAAAAAATACGAATGGAATCGGGATGGTCTTTCCAAGTTTTCTGCGTACATTCTTTTACGACGAATCCTTGCACTTGTAACCATGATACCAGCAGGTTTTTTTCAAGGTCCGGAAGTTGTGTCAAAACAGCACCGAATAGAGAGTCCATTACGATTGTATTTTAGTTGACCCCCTAGGCTTGAAAGTCATTTTAAAAAGCATCTCCGATGAAGCTCCTTAAGCGATACGCAAACCGCAGACTCTATGATCCAGAAACTAGTTCCACAATCACGTTAGAAGATGTGGCTAAGATGATCATCGGGGGAGAAGAAATCAAAGTCCAAGACAATATGACAGGAGAAGACATCACTCCTAAAATTTTGGGACAGACCTTTCTTAAGGTAAGTTTAGGACAAAGAAACGAAGATTTTTCTAACTTTATGTTAACCTCTCTCATCAGAGAAACGGGTCGGGATGTTTCTGGACTTTTCGAACGATTGATTCTTGGAGGAATAGGTGCCAACTACCTCACTTCCGAACGATTGGAAAAAATTGTGACTTCCATGGTGGAACTAGGGGAACTGAAGGAAGCAGATTTTAGCCACTACCGAGAAGACCTGCTTCGTAAAATGGCTTCGAGAGCCAGCGAGAAAAAGGAACAAATCCAAAGGGATTTGGAAAAATTTAGCCAATCTATTCTGGAAGAAGATAAAGCCACTCTCGGTGATCTTTCCGAAAAATTAAAAGAAGTCGCAGAAAAACTAAAAGAAAATTAATAGAAATCACCTAGTTTTCCCGTCCTCTAATTAGAGGTAGTTTAGAATGATTCGAAGATTTGTTTGGCTTTTTTATGTACTCTTACCATGGGCTCTTTTGGCAGAGAGTAGCGAACGTTTTTTCGAGATCCAACGCACACGACTATCCTCATCTAATGTATCCGAAATTCGGGATGCGATTGACCAGCTTACATTTGTTAATTCAAGTCAAGGAATCCGCGACATCATTTCCGCTATGGAAGGCTCCCCAAATTTTCCTACGAGTCCTGCAAATGCACCGGCCGTTAAGTTTTATGCAGCAAAGGCCTTGGGGATCAAAGGAGACAAACTCGCAGTTCCTCATTTAATCAAAACTTACCAAAAAGAATCCGCCAATATTTCCGAACACAATCCGCTGAAAGTGCGCACTTGGAAAGATGGTGTTGCTGACAGCACTTCCGTTTCTAGTCCCTACTTTTATGAGGAGGCGGAGATTCCCATCACTCTAACTTGCGGAGAAATTTTGCGGACTTTAGGATCCTTACCGCTAACATCGGAATCGGAGTCCACCATCAAATCAGCACTGTTGAGTTCTAATTTTTACCTCAGAAGTTCTGCCGCCGATGCACTTTATCTTTCTGGAAAAAAAGAGGCAGTTTCCAATTTGTCTGAAGCGCTTAGCAAAGAGACAGTTCCTTATGCGAAAATTTCTATTCTGGCTGCTGTGGTAGGACTGGAACGATTGCCTAACCAAAATTATAAGGCTGTTTTAGAATCACTGGTAGATAAAGATCCGCAAGTCCGGGCCAAGGCATCGGATGCACTCCGCAGATTGAACTTCCGAATTTCGGCACCTTACTTAGAAAAGGTGATTCAGACTGAAAGTGATTCTAAAGTTTTAAAACAAATGAAATCTGATTACCAATTTCTCATTTCTTTTCATACACCTTGAGAATTCTTTATTTTCATTGTGGACAAATCCGCTTTTTCTTCTAAAATGTGACAGAGTGGAGAAATTATGAAAATAAATAGCATTCTAGAAGCCATCGGAAATACACCTCACGTTAGACTGTCACGACTTTTTGGAACCGACCATGAAGTTTATATGAAACTCGAAAGACAAAACCCTGGTGGATCCATCAAAGATCGGATTGCTCTTGCGATGATTGAAGAAGCAGAGAAGTCAGGAAAATTAAAAAAAGATTCTTTTATCGTAGAACCTACTTCTGGTAACACTGGTATTGGTCTTGCTATGGTAGCAGCTGTTAAAGGGTATGCCATCACTCTTGTTATGCCAGAACATATGTCAGTAGAAAGAAGAAGGATTATGGCAGCTTATGGTGCAAAGTTTGAACTCACTCCTAGAGAAAAAGGAATGCCTGGAGCCATTGCCAAAGCTCAAGAGATTGTTGCTGCCAATCCGAATGCATGGATGCCTCAACAGTTCGAAAACGAAGCAAACATCGCCGTTCATAGAGAAAAAACTGCAGAAGAAATTGCAAAAGATTTTCCAGAAGGTCTCGACTACATCATTACGGGAGTAGGTACAGGTGGTCACATCACTGGTTGTGCTGAAAACCTCAAAAAAAGATTTCCTAAACTCAAAGTATTTGCTGTAGAGCCAGAAGGTTCCCCAGTGCTTAGCGGTGGAAAACCAGGTCCACACCCACTCCAAGGAATTGGTGCTGGTTTTATTCCTAAGAATTGTAAAACGGAACTTTTGGATGGAATCATCACTGTAGGTAAAGATGAAGCCTTCACGATGGCTGTCCTTGCTGCCAAAAAAGAAGGAATCTTTATTGGAACTTCTTCGGGAGCAAGCCTTGCTGCTGTTGCAAAAAAACTAAAAGAAATTCCCGCAGGTTCCAAAGTTCTTACCTTCTGTTATGACACAGGAGAGAGATACCTATCTGTGGAAGGTTTATTCGTTTAATAGGTTTTTAAGATCACCAAACTCCTAATAGTCGAATCACCGACAAAAGCAACAACAATCGCATCCTATTTAGATAAGGACTGGGTTGTTGTTGCGACCAAAGGTCATATCAAAGACCTTCCTCCCAAATCTTATGGGGTGGATATTCAGAATCAATTTGAACCCGAATATGAATGGCTAAAAGGAAAAAAAACAGTTTTTTCCGCCATCAAAACCAAAGCCAAATTAGCCTCAATTATTTACATTGCCAGTGACCCCGATCGTGAAGGGGAAATTATCGCCAAACATTGCTATGACGAGTTAATTAAACTAAAAAAACCAATTTTTCGACTTCGATTGAAAGAAATATCTAAAGAGGAAGTGAGTCGCCAGATCCAACTAAAGTCTGGATTAGATCTCGCAGAAATTGAATCACAGATCGCACGAAGAGTGGTGGATCGTATTTTTGGTTTCGAAGTTTCCCCTGATTTGTGGAAACAATTAAGAATCTCTTCTTTATCGGCGGGTCGGGTTCAATCCACCGTCTTACATTGGATTTGCGAAAGGGAAAAAGAAATTCAAAATTTCTCCAAAGAAATATTTTACCAATTGAAGTTAAAGGGATCTGTATCCAACGAACCCGTTGTTTTAGACCACCAAACAAAGGATAAATTGGATTCTAAATCCATACAAAATCTAATTTCGGAAATAGAAATCCTACCGGAACCAACCAGGTTAAAAGAAATATTATTATCCCAAATTAAAAAGAAAAATATCAAAAGAAATCCACCTCTTGCATTTTCCACCGCTAGTTTGCAGGAAACGAGCTTTCGTGTTTTAGGTTTTGATTCCAAAAAAACAATGAAATTGGCTCAAATGTTATTTGAGGGTAAACGCATCGGTTCAGGAGAAAGGGTAGGCCTTATCACCTATATGCGTACTGACAGTACCAGAATTTCCGATTCAAAACGGGTATTAGGTGAAGAGTATTTAAAAAAACATTTTCCTAGTTTAGTTTCAGTTAGCAGTTTTACACCTAAAAAACAAAAAAAATATTCTCAAGATGCACATGAGGCAGTCATTCCCGCAAATCCAAATTTCAGTCCCGATTCGATTGCATCCTATTTATCGCCCGATGAGAGAAAACTTTATTCCTTAATCTGGGAGCGTTTTTTAGTTTCTTTGATGAAGCCAGAGTTAGGTGAAGAAACTGTTTATGAATTTCAGAAAAATAAACATACCTTCATCTATAAAAATGAATTCATTACAGATCCTGGGTTTAAAGCTTTTGCCAAGGCAGAAAAGAAAAAGCCACAAAAACGATTGGATTGGAAATTGGGGGATCGTTTTATCTATGAGTCCTATTCTGTAGAGGAAAAACAAACCGAACCTCCCGTTCGTTACACCCAAGGAAAACTTGTCCAAAAGATGGAAGATACGGGTGTAGGTCGGCCATCTACGTACGGAAGTATCATCGAGACTTTAAAAACTCGGAAATACATTGTAGAATACCACAAGTCCATAGGTCCTACGGCTCTTGGTATGAAAGTGAATGAATATCTTTTTCTGAACTTTGACGATATGATCGGTGAGTCTTTTACAAAAGATTTGGAAGAAAAATTAGACCAAGTTACAGACAAAAAAGAATCACGAGTCGCTCTCATCCAAGTTTTTTATGAAAGTCTAATTCGTATCTTACGAAGTCCTAGAAAAAAAACGAATCAAACTGCTAACACCCCTAGTACAAAAGAAATGGAAGCAGGAACTAATGAATCATCGCTAAAGAAATCTGCCTCTAACCGAAAAGAAAAAGAACCTTTTGTTTCTTTCTCCCCTAGTCTAAAAGGTCAAAACATTTGTCCGGTGTGTAAGGAGGGTGTGGTGAAAACCAAACTAGGGAAAAAAGGAAAAACCATTTATTTTTGTTCCCGTTATCCGCATTGTGACTACATTACTTATGAACTATAAACAAAAGAAAACTCTCATCCTTGTCAATTTGGGTGGTCCAAGAACCACAGAGGAAATTGAAGTTTTTTTGACTGATTTGTTTACTGATCCATTTGTTTTTGATTTGCCTCTGCCTGAATTTTTACGCCTACCTCTTGCCCGTTTTATCGCGAAGAAACGAACTCCTAAAGTAAAAAAAATCTATGAGTCTATGGGATTTGGCGGTGGCTCCCCATTGGTTTCTGAAACAGAAAAACAAGCCAGAACACTAGAGCAAATACTGAACCAAAAGACAGATATCAATTGGACGGTGAAAGTGGCGATGACCTGTGGATTTCCTCATATCAGAGATCCAAAATTTGAAAAACCAGGTCCAGACACAGTCTATCTGCCGTTATACCCTCAGTATTCAAGATCTACTGTCTTATCTACACTCAGTCATTTAGAAAAAAAGTTTCATGAATGTCCTGTGGGAAGTGGTGGGTATGTTCCCAGTTTTGCCGCCGATCCAATCTTTCACCAAATCACCGCTAGGTTTATTTCCGAATTCTTTAGTGGAGATCTAAAGGCAGAGGATTTTTTGCATTTTCCCAAAGGAAAATTCGATGGAGACTGGAAGGATTTGGATTTGGTTTTTTCTGCTCACGGTGTTCCCATGCGCCTCATTCATAAGGGTGATCGGTATATGCAGGAAATTGAATCTTCTGTAGAAGGAATTACGGAACAACTTCGATCGTATGGATTTCGTGGACAAACACATATATCGTACCAGAGTAAAGTGGGACCGGCAAAGTGGACTGAGCCAAGTTCTTTACAGATGATTGAGTCCCTTTCCAAAGAGGGAAAACAAATCGCAGTTTACCCAATTAGTTTTGTGAGTGATCATTTGGAAACTTTAGAAGAAATAGGAGAACAGTTTAAGGATCTTGCTTTAGAATCGGGTGCAAAATCTTTTACTCGGATTCCTGCATTTGGAATCTATCTTCCGTTTCTGGAGTTTTTGGCAGAGAAAGTATTAAAGACAGATTCTATAATCCGTCATTGTACTTGTAAGGAAATGGGTGGTGAGTCACTCCCTACTTGTCGATTCAAATAGAGACCGAAGGCCTATTCCTTTGCGATAGTTTCCAAAAAATCGAATGTTTTTTCCTTTGGCAATCCAGCCCGATTCCAAATCATCCAATCGTTTGTTGAATAAAAATAATTTTCTATCGTAAGCGGGAAAAGCCCCCTTCCAAGAAGTGACATACACTGCTTTTGGAGTATCTGTTTTTTTTGTAATTTGATTTCTATCCTTCTCTAAAATGGATTCCCAAGAAATGGTTTCGTCTGTTTTTGCTGCACTTGGATAAATCCAAGTTTCTGAATGAAGACCTCCATTGGCTCTATCTGGGAAAATATCTGAATTGGATAAAACACCAAGAGCATGGATTCCTTCGTTTTTTCCAAAAAGAATTCCAAAACAAGGTTTCTTTGTTAGGTGAATCTTTCCAAATCTTGTGATCGTTGTGATGGAAAGTAAATTAGGAGATTCTTCTTTTTTGATTTGATTGCCGAGAAGTGGGAGTAGATTTTTCAAGGACATACAAACTCTGATTTTCCCTTCCCACTTTAAGATATCCTCCAAACTTTCAGATTGGAATTGAGTTTTAATTTGAATTTTTGGTTTTAAATACGCAATCAGATGCGATACTAAATCTTCCATTCCCTTGGGAAAGGAAACAGTTCCGTAGGTTTTTTCTTTGTTCTTTTTTACTTCTTTTAGGATCGTACTCTTTCCCGAACCATCCCATTTAGAAAAAATAGATTCGGCTTGGAGTGAGTCGAGTCTTGTTCCATACACTCCACCTATGGCTGGTTCCATAATGTTTTTTGTGACAGAGATTCCAAACATTTGGCCTGCCCAAGTTTCAAAGTTTTGTTCTTCATTAAACTTTAACTTTTTAAAACCAACTGTATAGAGTAGTCTTAACCCAGTAAAAATAGAAATGGGGAGTCTTGAAAGTTTTTGATGGATCCAAAAATAGCGTCTTTTAGATGCCTTATTGGGATAAAGTGGAACCAGCCCAATGTCATCTAACATAGATTTCATTGAATCTGTGAGTAATACTCCATTTGCTGCAAGTTCTACCAAACCTTCTTCTACGGTTTTTGTTCCAATCAAACCACCTAATCTATCTGACAATTCATAAAGGGTTACAGAGTCCCCTCGTTTTGTATGGTGGTAGGCGAGAAACAATCCTGTAATTCCTCCTCCTATGATATGAACTTGTTCACTCATATTGCTTTTGAAAATACAGGTTTTGTTGGCTGGCTAAGCTGCAATTTCTCATCAAAAGCCATAGCTACAATTCGTAAAAAAGGTTTTCCTGCTTCCGTGACAGTGAGTGTATCGCCTTGCCATTGGACGAGGTGGTCTGATTCCATTTCTTGCAAGAAGTTAAATACATGAGATTTCATCTCAGAGGGAACATCTACCTTCCAAGAAGTCATCAAATCTAAAATCAATTGTTTTCTAATTTGATCAGACTTTGTGAGTTTGTGCCCACGAAGGATGGGAATGATTCCATCCAGTATGGACTTACGATATTTCATTTCTAGTTTTTGGTTTTGGAAAAAAAGATCGGGAGTTTCTGAAATCGATGAAGATCCAAGTCCTAACATAACATCTGTTTTGGATTCACTATAACCCATAAAATTTCTATGTAGTTTATTTGTGTTAAAAGCTTTCCATAGTTTGTCATGAGGAAGGGCAAAATGATCCATTCCAATTTCCCTATAACCTTCCTTTTCTAATAAAGTCCTTCCGATTTCGTATAAGTCTCGTTTTATGGTCGCCTCGGGAAGATCTTTTTCTGTGAATAATCTTTGGGATGCTTTGATCCAAGGTACATGGGCATAAGAATAAAAGGCAATTCTATCTGGTTTAAGTTCTAATGTTCTTTCGATGGAATATTTCATGGAATCCAAAGTTTGTTTGGGAAGTCCGTAAATAAGATCAAAATTGATGGAATCAAAACCTAAAGCCCTTGCTTCCAAAGTAATATTTTCTGTAAGTTCAAAAGGTTGGATGCGGTTGACGAGTCGTTGTACCTCGGGATCAAAATCTTGAACCCCAAGACTAATTCTACGGAATCCTAGTTTTTGTAATAGTTTCAGTTGAGAGACTCTTGTCCTTCTTGGGTCAACTTCAATGGAATACTGCGGATCCTCTGTGGGATTTAGTTTGTTTAGAATAAACTCAATCGTAGACTGTAGATGATAGTCTGATAAATATGTGGGACTCCCTCCACCTAAATGAAGTTCGCTTAAATTTTTCCCGTTAAGACTTGTTACTTTTTCTGTATATAGTTGTAATTCATTTTTAAGAGCCGCTACATAGGGTTCTTCCACTGTATGATTTTTGGTAATTGAAGTGTTACATCCACAAAAAGTACAAAGTGTTTCACAAAAGGGTATGTGTAGGTATAAAGCTAGTTTTGATTCTTTGGGGGATAGGTGTGTTTCCAGAGATTGGATACATTCTTCCAGTGTCGGGGAATCTGTCCAATACGGAACGGTAGGGTAACTAGTATATCTCGGTGCGGGTGTATCGTATTTTTCAAGTAGGTGCTTCATTTGCCAAATACCTTTCTTGTTTCATCAATGAGTAGGTGGACCGAACTTTCTGGTGTGAATTGGAGAACTCCATGGCCAAGGCCAGCCACCCAACCTTTTCTTTCTTCTGGATCTAAGTCTTTGATTGGTAAAAGATATTCGTTAATCTTTTGTTTGAGAATTGAGGTTTCCGCAAATAGGAGCTCCTGATCAAAATTTCCTTGGATAAAACCTTTCCCAGCAAAATCTTTTAGTGTTTGTTTGATCGAAAATCGATGATCCACACCGAAACCTGCTAAATTCGGAATCTCATGGATTTGTCTGACTTGTTCTTCTGTGGAATTTTTAGCGTAATATCCGATTTGTTTTGGGAATAGTTTGGCAAATTCTGAAATTGGTCCTGTCACATAACGTTGGAAGTTGTAAGGATCTAACATTCCTGCTGCGGTGTCAAAAATCATAACTACTTCTGCACCACCTTGCAATTGTGATTCGATATTTTCTTTAAGAAGTGGTACAAGTAGGGAATAGAATTTATCTACAAAGTTTTGGTTGGTTTTGATAAATGATAAGTTTCCGTCATGTTTTCCAATACTTGCATAAGTCATTAAAGTAAATGGGCCACCCACAAAGCCGATTAAGGAAACATCTTTGGGTAATACTTCTCTTGTTCGTAAGACGGCTTCTTTTTGAAACTTCAGTCCTTCGATGGCTTCCTCGGGTGATTTTAAACGTAATAAATCATTTTCTGAAGTCAAAGAAAAGGAAAGTTTAGGACCTGGATCATAAGTCAAACCCATACCCAGTGCTTCTAAAGGAAAAAGAAGGTCGGAGAACAAGATACTTACATCAAATCCAAATTCCCGAACAGGTCCAAGAGCAACTTCTGCTGCAAGTTCCGGTTGTTTGCATAACTCCATAAAACTATAAGTTTCTTTTAGTTTACGGTAATGTGAGTGGTAACGTCCCGCTTGGCGCATAAACCAAATGGGTGGAAGGTCTTGCGGAACTAAATTTAAGGCATTTGCAAATCTTTCATTTCTAAATTGAGTGGTGATCATTTTACTTCCTGTAATGCCTTTTTGGTTTTATTTAATGTTGCTTCTATAATTTCATCGCTATGCGCAGTGGATAAAAATCCAACCTCATACCCGCTAGGTGCTAAATACACTCCCTGGTTTAGAAGTTTATGGAAGAATGTAGCAAACCTTGTTTTGTGATCACCGGGAATACCCGCTATCGTTCGAATGGGATCCTTCGTTTTCCCTTTGAGCCAAAAGAGACTTCCGTAAGTAACGGCTTCCCAATTGGAATCACCAGATTCGCCTAGAAGTTTTAAAATCCCAGAGGTGAGTTGTTTGGTTTTGGATTCCAATTCTGGATAAGGATTTTCATTCCACGCTTTGGTTAAGGTTTTGAGGCCAGCCCGCATACCGATCGGATTTGCCGATAAAGTTCCCGCTTGGTAAACAGGGCCACTTGGTGCCACTAAATCCATAAGTTCTTTTTTACCTGCATAGGCGCCGACAGGAAAACCACCGCCGATGATTTTTCCATAACACACTAAGTCCGGAACAATTCCAGTAAGACCTGCCATCCCTTGGAACGAAACTCGGAAACCAGAGATCACTTCATCAAACAAGAGTAATACGCCGTATTTAGTTGTGAGTTCTCTGCACTTCTTTAAAAATTCAATTCTTTGGGGAAGGAGTCCGTAATTTGCTGGAATTGGTTCAATGATTAGGCAAGCAATTTCCTTTCCTTGTGTTTGGAACAATTCTTCTAAAGTTTTTTCATCGTCTAACGGTAGTACGAGGGTATTCTGGATGATTTCAGGGCCAATCCCTTTGCTATCACTGGAACTTAATCCAGCAAGGCCAGAGCCAGCTTTTACGAGTAGTTGGTCTAAATGGCCATGGTAACAACCGTCAAATTTTAAAATTTTGCTCCTGCCAGTAGCTGCTCTTGCCACGCGAAGGGCACTCATCACAGCTTCCGTTCCTGAGTTGACAAAACGAATTTTTTCGGCCCAAGGAATGCGGCTTGTGATAAACTCGGCAAGTTCTAAGGAATACGGCTCACAGGCTCCAAAAGACCATGCCTTTTTTACTGTATCTTCTACCACTTCTTGGATTTCCGGATGTCTATGTCCAAAAAGGAGTGGTCCGAAACTTAGACAATAATCGATATATTCTTTTCCTTCGACTGACTTTAAATAGGCGCCATTGGCTTCACTAAAGAAAACGGGTGTGCCTCCCACAGAAGCAAAGGAACGAACAGGGCTATGTACTCCCCCTGGAACCACTTGTTTCGAACGAAGAAATAATTCTTCTGAATTCATGAATACAACCTTTGTGCTATCCTCGCACCATAAGTAATTAAATAGGACGAACCAGCTCTCCTAAAGACATCCCAGGTTTCTTTTAATCCGTCCTCAAAATTTAAAAAACCTTCTTTGGCTAAGTATACAAGACTTGCATACTCGCCACTCACTTGATAAGCCCCAGTAGGGAGTCCTGTTTTTTCTTTGATAGGACCAATGAGATCAATGGCAGTCATTCCTGGTTTGACCATAAGTAAGTCGGCACCTTCTTCTTTATCACGAATGGATGTGTGGATGGCTGTATCTCGATCACGCACATCTAGTTGGTATCCACTTCTATCTCCAAACTGCGGGGAAGAATCTGCGGCACCACGAAAAGGTCCATAAAAGTTACTTTTGAATTTTGTCGAATAACTCATGATTGGCACCATGGTATGTTCGTTAGCATCTAATATTTTTCTGTGAGATCCAACGCGTCCATCCATCATATCACTCGGAGCAATACCGTCAGCTCCAGCATCAGCATAAATGAGTGCAAGATCAGACAATCGTTTGAGTGTTAGTTCTAGATCTATGGTTCCTGATTTATGGAAGTGGCAACAATGGCCAGTGGTTGTCACAGAACAAATACAAGTATCAAGCCATAGGAACATGTTCGGGAATTCTTTCTTGATCGCGCTAATATTGGTGTGGTAAAAGTTTTTTGGAAAACCTGTATCCGATTTGTCTTTAGGAACCATAAACAATAAAAACTGAGAGACACCGGCTTTTAGATCAGATTCAATTTGTTGGAAAATTGATTTATCGGTATCACGAAAAACTCCAGGTAAACCTTTGATCGGTTCTTTTTCATCGATGCCTTCTGCAAGGAAAAGGGGTTGGATCATCTTATTTACGTTAAGTGATCCTGTTTCCCCTAAGTTTCTTAAATATTGGTTGGAACGTAGTCGAAGTGTTTGTTTTTTCATGGTTTTATATACCTTTCTACCCAAGAATCAAAAGATAATGATACAAAAACTCGCGTTGCGGCACCTTCATCACCTATCGTTTGTTTGATTTTTTTAAATGTGGAACCTGGGCCTACAAAGTGAATGACCTTTAATAATTCGGGAAATCGTTTTGTGACGATATCAAACTCGGAACCGCTTCTCCAGTAAGCTACCTTGATTTTAGAAGTATCAAAGGGAACTGGGATTTCTGGTGCCGATACAAAGTATGTCGGGATGACTGGATAAATACTATTAATTTTGTCCGAATCTACATGCGTGAGTTTGACGAAATTTGTTTTCCGCCCCAAAAGCAAATCGATCATCGGAGGTTCACTTTCACCTAATCCATCACAGGTTCCATTTACCCAAAATCCTCTGAGTGCGAGGTCTTTCCAGGTAGAGAGACCCGCTGACCAAAGAATTTGGTTTGTTGGATTAACCGATAAGTCCAAAGGAAAGGCATAACCACGGGAGACAAATACATCCACATCTTTGGGAATAGAATAGGTAAGCCGTTCTCTTTGCCTTGCCGCCATTTTAGCGTTTGGTGGCCAAACTTCGCTTCGATCGAACTTTAGATTTGGAGTGTCTGATAATTCTTTGGAAAATAGAGTTTTCCCGTCTTCTGTTTCTCCTCTAACGAATGTTATTTTTCCATAACCTCTTGTTAAAACGGAAACTCCGATTTTTTGATGGCAGCCACCACCGTACTTGGATAATATTTTTCTTTCTTCGTTTGCAGTGAGTTCAGCATTCACATCAGAGATTTCTCTCAGTAGCGATTCGAGATGTTTATCTTCTTTTCTAATCTCTGCGCAGAGAGCTCCTTGTGCCGGTGCACTCGGAAAGATTGATGATGGCATCACCATAAACAAGGAGAGGTTTATCGTTTCTCTGATAAGTTGTTTGACTTCCTTTAGTTCTGGGATCTTGTTTTCATCATCATCAAAACCAAGAATCCGATCTAAAGCAGCTTTTGCGACTAAGATACCACCATTTTCATGATCCAAATACTTTCGCAGTCTCGTTTGGATATTCCCTCTTACAGATTCAATTTTAACTTCAAATGAATTGATAGGAGTTGGAAAATAGGATTTTATGAAATCGCGAATGTGATGTTCTCTTCTCGGTGAAGAGGTAAGAATTGTAATGTCTGTTGGTGCAGAGATCCATTTATTTCGTTTAAATAATAGAACATCCCGAACATCTTCCCGTGGTAAGATTGGTATTAGGGTAGTTTCGTTTCGTTCTCTTAAGTCCATATCTTTCCAGGAATGGATGACAATATCAATTTTTGATTTTAGTAAGTCTTCTTGTAGATCTTTGGTAAAAATTCCTTGGCCAGCAAACTGCCATAGCGGAGTTTTTAAATCTTTGTCACCGGCGGATTCACGAAACACTGGTAGAAATTCTTTTGTATTGTTTTTCTCCTGGAGTGCTTTGATTACAGAAAAAATTTGAATACGAGAGAGTAGGGAGGACCTTCCTCCAACTTTGATAAGTTCAGACAAGTAAATCTTCCCATCCATTCATAATATGTATCTGTTCTTCCTCCCTCTCCCGAGTAAGCTCCGTAAGAAAGAATTGTAAGTCCATTTTCACCGATTGGATTTGTTCGTCGGTTTCTTGCAGATCATTGAGAATTTTCGATAAGGGAATATAATTTGTATATTTGGATTCGCTAAAAGCAGTTTCACGAAAATCCAAAATCAATGATGAACTTCCAATCATTGATTCCCAGTTAAATGGCAAAAAACTAGAAGCAATAACAATGGCTTCGGTACTCGGTTTGTAATCTTCCCAGTGATGAGTTGTGATTGAGAACGCCTTTTGTAATTCGGCCATTTTTGTTTGGTTTCGTCCAATGAGACGAACTTCCTTTTCTTTTGAAACAAGATAAGGAAGAATGGAAGTAGCGAGTTTCCCTGTTCCGAGTAGAGTCACCGTCTTATGTTTTTGTAAATAAGAATCGGCAACACTTCCGTAAGTTTGCCTTCCGATTCCTGTTAAGTATTTAGAGCGAATTTGTTTTGTGTGTTCTAAAATTTGGTCCCGCAATCTTAAGAGAGAGAGAGCAAAATTAGAGTCAGTCACCCTTTCTTCTCGGAAACGATCTCGGAACTGAGCTTGGATTTCTGATTCGCCAAATAATTTGGATCGTAAACCGGAAACAACTTCGAGCAGAAATCGATAGGCTTCAAAACCATGGAACACTTCGTGACCTTTGTAAAATCGTTCCTCTTCTGTAATGGGAAACAAACGACGATCCCCAAATGCAATGGTTCTTTGGCATGTTTGCCAAACCTCTAGACCAGCGTCGTCTAAAGTCTTGATGGGATCATTTGAGTGTAATAGAATCAGGTTTGACCACATAGTTTTATTCTATCAAATACAAGGTTCCAACTGTCACAAGATTGTCAGTCTCTAAAAAAATAAAATATGATATTGAAACTAAGTCTCAATTATAAAGGAATGGATAATGATGAATGAAGAAAATTGGAAAGAAAAACTCACTCCCTTACAATACCAAGTGACACGTGAAAAAGGCACCGAACGGCCGTTTACTGGTGAATACTACGAACATAAAGAGAAGGGAACTTACCTTTGTGTTTGTTGTGGCGAAGCCTTATTTTCTTCCAATGCAAAGTATGATTCTGGTAGTGGTTGGCCTAGTTATTATGAGCCAGTTCGTAAGGAAGTTGTGGCCACTGAATCAGACGGAACCCATGGCATGATACGAACAGAAATCCATTGTCAAAATTGTGGAGCTCATCTTGGTCATGTGTTTCCTGATGGTCCCAAACCAACGGGTTTACGTTATTGTGTGAATTCTGCTTCCTTAAAGTTCCAAAAAGAAACTTAAAGAAGTGAGATCTTCTTATCAGTGCTGGTTTTCTGTGTAGGAGGAGATTCTGCTAGGATTAAGAGTGTTGTATCGAAGTTATCTTACTCTTTTAACCAGGAGACTTCAATACAACCTTCTGGTTTCCTATTGTCGGGAACTACGGCACGATCTAGGGCTACTGCTCCCAGATTGACACCGATACGAAGCGCAATCCGTTTGGCGAGGTGGGAGTATTGGTTTGCTTCACAACGGTTTCCGAGTCGAGATTCTAATTTAGAAATCTGTAAAAGAAGGCTGGCATTTCCTTCGGACTCTTTCATTCCAATGGCATGTTTGAGTTGGATGGCTTTTTTTAAATCTTCCCGAGCCGAAAGTAAGTCATTGGTTTCCATTTTCAAAATGGCCCTCTCTTCGAGACTTACAATCACAGAAGGGATGCGAGACAAACGAGTGGCTCTTAGGATGTCGTCTGCGGACTCATCTAAGATGGGATTTGCATGCAAACCAAAAGAAATGATGAATAGTATAGCAATTTGGTATTTGATCATACAGTAGGTGCCTCGCTTGACTCCCTAACACTACAGATTGCATAATTTGTGCCAATTAGAAGAAATACTCATAGACGAGTTCGGACCTGAGTTTCCAATGAAATTGACTCTGGCCGAGCGATCGCTCTTTTGTCTCCTTCTGGGGGCAAGGGGGAGGAAAGTCCGGACACTAGGGGACAATCGGACCGAGTAACACTTGGGCTTTTGGATTCCAGAAATGGGACCTGAGGGACGGAAAGTGCAACAGAAAGAAAACCGCCTACCTTGGTAGGTAAGGGTGAAATGGTGGGGTAAGAGCCCACCGCTTTGTTTGTGAGAATAAAGGCTTGGTAAACCCTCCGATGTGCAATCTCAAGTAAACAACCGTTATGAGCATGTCCCGCCAGGTTGTGGGTAGAGAGCATTAGATAAATGATCGCATAGAACAGAATCCGGCTTACGGGCCAGAGTCACCTTTTTTTAAAATAGTTTGGATCACTTCTTCTTCCTTGGGTGGGTAGAATACACAAACTAAACTTCTAATTTTCAAAATGGTTTCAGCAAGAGACGTTCTTGTTTCTAATTGGTCCCAGTTTTCATAACCAATGATGATTCCGCAAGTTTCCTCCATTCCAGCAAATTCTTTTGCAGAATAGTTTCTCATAGAGTTCTCGTCTAAAAATTGTTTTAATCCATTTTGAGATATAGATTCTTCCGATTTGTATATCACAACAATTTCATCATTTTCCACATCTAATACCTTTTTTGCATATCCAAAACACCATCGAATTTGATCTGTTAGGTCCTCATCTGCTTTTATGAATTGAATATCGGAAAGATTACTTTGTATCGGGGATTCAGAAAAATCATCGAGTAGTGTATTTGCAAAATTGACAATTTCTGGAGAGTTTCGAATATTACGTTTGATATCCCATACATGGATGGAAAGGGAATTCCAATATTCTAACATCGGCGACTCTAAATATTTGAAACGTCTGGAAATAAAAAGAATCCATTTTTTGTTTTCCCAAAAGTATTTAGATAAATATAAAAAAACTTCCTTTTCAGGAGGAAAATTTAAAATATCTTCGATCCCATCTGCAATCAGAAGGTCAATGTTGTTATGATTGATTTCTGAAATGTTGGCTATAAGTTCAATATTTTCTTTTTCTGGAATATTTGTTAGTTCTTCTTTCCAGATTTCGTAGAGTGCCTTGGCTCCTTGCCACAATAATACTTTTTTACCGGCTCGTGCGTTTTGTAAGGCCAACTCTCCTGCAAGGATCGACTTTCCAGAACCTGTACTTCCGAAAACCAGATTATGTGGATAGTTGTTAATTCCTTCCACCAATTCGAATTGTTCTTTTGTAAAAAATAATAAATTCTCTTCTTCCTTTTCTTTCTGAGAACGAAAAGTCTGAAAGAAGTTTAGATTTTTTTTGATGATTTCATGTGCTTTCACGAGCACTGATTCTGGTAGAGGTTCTCTATTGTAACGAAAGAGAATCGATTCTAATATAGAATTTAGGTCAATTTCATCTTCTACTTCTTTGCCACCAAACACATACAGATGTTGGTCATTTGGTAGGTGAAATTCTTTTCTTTCATTTTTTAAAAAGAAGATAGCACTATCATAATAATCTGCTGGAAACAAATCCACAAGTTGGTTGTGGTTTTTGAAAAACTCACGGACTAGATCCCTTTGAGTCACCACTTGTTCGATAGGGCTTGTATACGATTTCCCTTCCACTGGGTTCCAATCCCTTGCGCGAACATTATAAAATTCCCATTCGCCTTTTCTTTGCCTCCACTTTCCATTTTTTAATTCGATAGTGATGACTCCATACGGTGAGACCACAAGGAAGTCGATTTCTCGCATGGGAACATCTGGTGTAATGAGGGTAATCGAATAATAGATATTACAAGGAATGCGGATTTCTTTAGAAAAACGGTTATAGAAATGGGACTCGAGCGAAACATCTTTCGCTTTTCCGTGAAACTGTTTTGGATAGATCATTTTTTAGTTCTGCAAACTGGCCACCAGTGTTTCCATTGGTGATATGAAACTGATACCACCAACCGTATTTTTCTGCCTATTGTTTTGTGCCTGTGCCGGTGGGAATATTAAAATAAAGATTCGGCCAGACCTTTCCGGAGATCTCGTTTTATACCAAAAAAAGATTACCAAAAAACCTTCTGGTGTTTTCTTCGGTTCCGGTCTGAAAGCTACGGGAGAACTTGAGATCAGCATTAAAGAGAGGGCTTATCAATTTTCCAATTATACTCATATCCTACCTCCCGGATTTCGGTTCATTGAATTTACTGAAGACCAAATCGGGGAAATCCAATTAGTTGTGGATACAAGTAAGTCCTCTCCACTTTTGAAGGCCTTGGAAATTAACCGAGAGGAAATTGATTCTATTTTGAAAGAAGCAAAACAGAGAGATGATTTACTGCGTTTTAATACGCTTGTGGAATTCATTCAGTTTGAAGTCCAGTTTCCCTTTCCCATTAAAAAAGTAAAATTTGCAGACCCAAGGACACCGGGTGAGTGGACAGCAAGGTTAGATAGTAACGAAAAGATGATAGTGAATATACCTTTACATTCCGTTTGGGCCAATGAACACCAACTAACAATAATTCAAATTTATCCAGATTCGAACTAAGATTTGTGAAAGTATTTAGAATTTAAATTTTGAATGATTTCTTTTAAGGCCTTTCTTCTTTCCTGAGGTTCGGGAAGGATTTCTTTTAATTTCCTTCGCATAAGAAAAAGTCTGTCCATAAGTTCATAGTCTTCTTCCGGAAGAATTTCTTCAAAGAGTTTGCGCAAAGTAGAGGACACACCGGCAAATTTTCCATCGGTGGAAATGGCAAATTGGACAGGGCCAATAGATACGGATGAGGATGAGTAAAAATCACAATTTTTGGGATCATCCACGGAGTTGACCCAAATTCCTTTCTCTTTGGCAACTTTTCGAAAATTTCGATTAATTTCAGAATCACTCGTTGCTAAAAAAATAATATCACGATGATTTAGATCTTCTTCTTGGACTGCACGTTGTTCTACAGCGATGTTTGGGTATTTGTTTAAAAAAGTTTTAACTTCTTCACTGAATTCAATGGAGACAACTTGGAGTTTGGCTCCAGTAAATTCAAGACCTACTAATTTTTCTAAACAAGCATTCCCACCACCCACGATCAGAATATTTTTGTTTTCTAAATTTAAAAAAATGGGATATTTTTTGAAACTCATTCTGCAAATAAACTTGTGAGTGTAAATTTTTGAATTTTATCTTTTCGATGGAGTAGGGGACGGATTGCTTCTCCCACATAAAGGATTCCAGGGCCAGAAGATTGTTTTTGAATTCCGTCTAACAGAGTATCTGCGAGAATCGATGTTGTATAAGTTGGATTTATACTTCCGACATTTTCAGCAAGAACAATGGGAGTTGTATCTTTGATTCCTTTTTGGATTAATCTTTCTGCGAGTTCCCTTGTTTTTTTACTGCCCATGAGAATGGCGATAGTTCCTAAAAAATTCTCCATCCCGATCCAACTTCGTTCATCTTCCAAGATAGTGTGTCCATCGAGAATAATGATTTGTCTGGAAATTCCGCGAACGGTGAGTGAGAGACCTAAGTCTGCGACTCCAGTCGTTACCGAACTCACACCGGGAACCACTTCAAAAGGAATCCCGACTTCTTCCAAGCTTTGGATTTCCTCGGCAAGCCTCCCGAAAATGGAAGCGTCTCCGCCTTTCAAGCGCACCACTCGTTTTCCTTCTTTTGCAAATTCGACTAACAATGAATTGATTTCTGGTTGGGTGCGGGCATGTTCGTTTGCTCTTTTTCCCACATAAAGGATCTGGGCATTCTCCGGAAATAGGTCTAAAAATTCGGGATCGAGGAGGGCGTCGTAGAGAATGACATCGGCAGATTCAATTCGGTTTCGGCCTCGGAAGGTCAAAAGGTCAATGGGGCCTGGGCCACCACTCACAAAACTGACAAATCCATGTTCTGTCTTATTGGAGGACATATCTGTTATACCTTGCGACATTGTAAGAAATAGTCAAGTGAATGGCTAATAATTTCTACAAAATCTCCATTTTTTTGGTTTACTTGGGCCATATCTCTGGGGAAAGATTCAATTTATCAGACTTTTTGGATGTTTTACTGGAATCCAAATCAAAAATAGGTTTTTATGCTATCCGATGAGAAACGCAATCGATTTTTACAACTACTGAAGGAATCCACCAAAGACGAATGGGTGTGGATGTCTGGATATTTGTCTGCTCTGACTCAACCGAGCATCGGGGGCAGCAGCGTGGATGTTTCCTTCACACCTCCTGTAAGTATTGATTCAGGGAATGATCCTTTACATGGAAATTTAAAAACCCAACCCATCCAATGTAGTGTTGTGTATGGAACAGAAACAGGAAATTCCAAAAAACTAGGAACAGAGCTTGTTAAAAAATTAAAGGAACTAGGTGTCTCCGCCAAACTAAAAAGTACAGATACATACAAAGCCAAGGACCTGAAAGAAGAAGAGTATTTATTTGTTATCGTATCGACTCATGGAGATGGGGAACCACCGCAAGCAGCCAAACCATTCATTCAAATTTTGGCAGACTCAAAAGATTCGTTAGCAAAAGTAAAGTTCGCTGTACTTGGGTTAGGTGATACAAGTTATCCATTGTTTTGCCAAACCGGTGAAGATGTCGATTCAATGCTTTCCAAATTGGGTGCAGAACGTATCCAACCTCTTGGAAAATGTGATGTAGATTTTGATTTAGTAGCAAAACCTTGGATGAGTGAACTCATTTCACAACTAAATGCTCGATCGAAAACCGCTACAACTCAAAACACAACCCAGACACAAACCCCAATAGCGAAACCCGCTTCCGGTGGAAAGGTAGTCTACGAAGGTTCTGTTGTCACGAATATTGTTTTAAATGATATAGGTGCTAGTAAATCCACAAGACATATCGAAATCAAAACACCTGTTCCTATTGATTACCAACCAGGGGACAGTGCTGGTTTTCTTGCATACAATCGTGATGAGGAAGTGAACCGAATTTTATCTTTATTAAAAACGGATCGTGAGTCCCGCGTTACCTATAAAGGGGAAACCTGGATGGCTTATGATTTGTTTCGTAAAAAAGTATCGGTTCGTTTTTTACCAGATCGAGTGATTCAAAAATATGCGACACTTGTAGGAAAAGAAATCCCTTCCGGGAAAACAGATTTAGATGTACTTCTGACGCTTCATCCTTCGGAAAAAAAAATAGAACTCCAAACACTCGTAGATGTTTTAGAACCCATTGTTCCGAGATATTATTCTATCGCTTCGAGTCCATCTGCCCATGGGGAAGATGAAGTTCACCTAACGGTTGCAGAAGTAGAGATAGAAACCTTTACAGGTATTAAAACTGGTTTTTGTTCGGGATTTTTAGCGGAATTAAAAGAGGGAGAAGTGGTTCCCTTCTTTATCCAAAGAAACAATTCCTTCCGATTGCCAAGTCCTGATACGGATATTATTATGATTGGGCCAGGAACTGGTGTTGCTCCTTTTAGAAGTTTTTTATTTGAAAGGGAACAGAATGCTGGGAATGGACGGAACTGGTTATTTTTTGGAGAACGAAACTTTGTCTCTGATTTTTATTACCAGACAGAACTTTTAGAGTTAATGGATACAGGCGTATTACATAGATTAAATGCTGCATTCTCTAGAGATACAAAACAAAAAGTATATGTGCAAGATCGTATGGGTGAAAATGCCGCAGAACTTTTAAAGTGGATCGAAAATGGAGCAGTGATTTATCTTTGCGGATCCAAAGACCCAATGAGTAAAGATGTAGACCGCAAACTCATTGAAATTCTTTCAGAAAGAACATTTGATACAGGAAAAGATGCTTCCGATTATTTAAAAGAATTGGAAGAAGCCGGTCGCTACATTAAGGACGTTTACTGAGGTAATCATGGCAGAACAAAAAAAAGAAACATTAGCAGAAAAAGTAAAACGCCTCAGTCGAGGACTTAGAGGTTCACTCAGTGACAGTTTGAAAGACGAACATACTGGATCTTTACGTTCCGATGACCAACTTCTACTGAAGTTCCACGGAATGTACCAACAAGATGACAGGGACCGCAGAGAAGAACGTGCCGCCAAAAAATTAGAACGTTTGTATTCCTTTATGATTCGGTTGCGTATCCCCGGAGGAATGATTGGACCTGTGCACTGGGAAGCCTTACACAATGTGGCTGGTGAAAATTCAACTGGCACAATCAAAATTACAACGCGCCAAACTGTCCAACTTCATGGGATTCTAAAATCAAAAATCAAACCTACCATCAAAGCTTTTGATTCTGTATTTTTAGATTCGATTGCAGCTTGTGGGGACGTAAATCGTAACGTAACTTGTACATCCAATCCTGCCACAAGTCCCTTACACAAAGAAGTGTTTGGGTATGCGGGTGAGATCAGTCGCTCTCTTCTCCCAAAAACAAGGGCCTATTATGAGATTTGGCTGGATGAAAATCTTTTAGCGGAAAAAGAAGAACCAGAAGATCCATTATATAAAGATGTATACCTTCCTCGTAAGTTTAAAATTGCGATTGCGATTCCCCCTTACAACGATGTGGATCTTTTTACCAATGATATTGGCCTTATTGCTATCATTGAGAATGGCCAACTCATTGGATTCAATGTGGCAGTGGGTGGGGGTCTTGGAACCACTCATGGAAATGCAGACACCTATCCAAGAGTGGGAACTGTATTTGGATATATTCCTAAAAAAGATATCTTAAAAGTCGTTTATGAAATTGTCACCGTCCAAAGAGATTTTGGAAACAGGGAAGATCGAAAACTTTCCCGTTTGAAATACACCTTGGATCGGTTAGGTGTTGAGTTTTACAAACGAGAAGTGGAGAAACGTGTTGGGATTAGTTTCGAACCGGCAAAAGAATACCAATTCACGCAAAGATCGGATGACTTTGGCTGGAAACAGGACGCAGCAGGTAACTGGCATTATACTGTTTTTGTGGAAAATGGTCGTGTTTGTGATGAACATGGTTATAATCTAAAAACGGCGTTACTCGAAGTTTCCAAAACAAGAAGAGCCACATTCCGTTTCACTTGTAACCAGAACCTAATTCTCTCTGATATTTTTCCTAAAGATAAAGACCTAATTGAATCTATTCTTGTGAAATTTGGAGTCCATCGCAAAACCAGTGAAATTTCACAAATCCGTAAGAATTCTATTGCTTGCGTAGCACTTAGCACTTGTTCCTTGGCTCTTGCCGAAGGACAAAGATACCTACCGAGCCTTATCGATAAAATTGAACCCATTCTTGGCAAACATGGACTTAGTAATGAACCCGTATCAATCCGAATGACAGGTTGTCCGAATGGATGTGCAAGGCCATATATTGCTGAGATTGGCCTTGTGGGAACTTCTTATGGTAAATACAACTTACATCTGGGTGCAGATGCGGAAGGATACCGACTCAATAAAAAATATAAAGATGATTTAGATGAGACGGCAATTTTATCCGAGTTAGATGGACTCTTTGGTAGATTTTCAAAAGAAAGAAATACCAAAGAATCCTTTGGAGACTATATCAATCGTATCGGAATCTTAAATTAAGATTCTGATACCTTCGAAGTTTTGTTCCAGTAAGTAGCAATGGCGGCACCGGCAATCAGGTGCCAAATTCCCCACCATGCGCAAATCATTGCCATTCCACCGAGGCCATCAAAGAAATTAAAAACAATCGCAAGACCAAGGCTCGAGTTTTGAATTCCTGTTTCAATTGCGACTGTCTTTCTATCGCCAAGTGGCAAACGGAAAAGTTTGGCAAAGTAATATCCGAGAGAAAGACCTGCCAAGTTCATAATAAAAACAAGCCCAAAGAGAAGGTGGATGTATTCTTTGAAAAATTTCCAATTGGTGGCAAGTGCACCCACAATAAAGAATGCGAGTAACAAAACAGAAACCCTTTGGACCGCACGTTTGACTGTATGAGTGAGTTTTGGAAATAGTTTCTGAAAGATAATTCCAAGTATCAAAGGAATAAGAAGTAACAAAGTTACTGAGACCAAAATTTCGTAAGGACTTACTGAAATTGACTTGAGATACTCCCGAGTCACAGGAAGCAAATTTCCCCAAAAGAAAAATCCAAGTGGTGTTAGGATAAAGGCTAGGGCAGAAGAGAAGGTTGTTAGGCTTACAGAAAGTGCTAAGTTTCCTTTGGCTAGATGAGTGAAAAAATTGGACATATTCCCACCAGGGCAGGCTGCCACAAGAACCATGCCGAGAGCAAGGCCAGGATGCGGATTAATAACCCAAATGATAAGGAGTGTGGCAATCGGTAACAAAATGTATTGGCTAAATAGACCAACAAACGCCGGTTTGGGATGACGTAAAAGATGGCGAAAATCTTGTAACTTTAGTTCCAAGGCAATCCCAAACATTATAAAACCAATGAGAGCATTGATTAAATAGACAGAGTCTTTGTTAAAGTTGAGGCGAACTGAATTGATATCCATTTATTCTGACCAACCCACGAGGATTCGACGTGGTCCTGTAAATGGGAGTCTTCCATGAGAAAGAGAAAAGTTATCAATGATAAGAACATCACCAGTTTGCCAAGGGATTGCTACCAAATGTTTCCAAAAAACATCCGTTATGGATTTCATTTCTTTTGCTGAGATCTCCTCTCCATTTCCATAAGTCACATGAACATCATGGGACTGTTCCCCTGAAATTCTTTTAATGGTCGTTAGGAGTGTAAGCAAAATGGCAACACCTAAAGAACGAAATGTTTTTTGCCGTTTGAATATCTTCCAAACCTCACTCACTGCTGCTTGGTAATGAAATGTTTGCGAATGGTTGTGCCAAGCAGTTGTTTTTGCTTCTGGATGGATGCGAAAGCCTGATTGTTCGTTAGTAATAGTTAAAGAATCTAAACCAAACCAATCCAAATGAAATCTATTTTGATCAGAGATCTTTTTTACTTCATCTAAATTTGTGGTTCCAAACATTTCATCCCAACGTTTGGTTTTCCAGAGAGAGAATCGTGCTTTTTTGGAAGGACCATCGTAACGTCTTCTATAACGAATTCCATGTTTTTGAATCTTTGCTTTGATCTTTGGGTCTATGTCTTTATAAACTTCTCTAAGATCGGTAAGAGGTGTTTCACCACCAGTCTCTGATGCTTTTTCTGCGTAAAAAAATAAAAGTTTAGGAGGATTGTCGAGAAAACTCATCTCGGCATGTTGCATGATTGGGTAGTGGGGAGGAAGTTCACTTGCAGTAAACACATGTTTGACGACCTGATCCCTTGGTGAAGTTCCCAGATAGAACTCACCCAGTTTTTCGTCAGTGGCAAAAAGGATGGATTGGAAGTCGGATGCCTCGTGGACTGGAAAACCACGAAAGAGGATGGCTCCATAGGTCTTTAGGTCCTCTCTCCATTCCGTCTGGTTTTTTTTGACCCAATGGGTTAGATCAAGTATGTTCTTTTCCTCAGAGGGTTCATAAACTATGGGAAGTTTGGTCTCCCCGAGGAAAGATTTCTGGATCCATTTTGTTGCAGTTGTGGTGGCTTGGCTCATACTAATGTCATCTTAGTGAACCAGGACGTTCTAAATCAAGAAAAAATCTGTTATATTGGACTAAAAATCTACAATAACATTCCTGCCGCCACGGTTTGGTTGGTCCCTTCATCCACTAAGATGAAACTTCCTGTCCCACGGATTTTGGAATAGGGGTCATAGGCCACAGGTTTTGCTGTTCGGATGGTCACCTTGCCAATTTCATTGAGGCCGAGATTTGCCTGTTCTTTCTTTTCGTGAGTGCTTGTTTCCACCCTATATTCCAAAGTACGAATGGAGGCTTTTACGGAATTGGTGGTTTGGCGGAATAAATATTTGGATCCAGGAGTCATTACCTTCTGGTCCATCCAACAGATATGCGCTTCTAAATCTTGTGAGGTTGTAGGTTCTTGTCCACTGACAACAATCATATCGCCTCGGCTCACATCGATTTCATCTTCCAAGCGAATGGCCACAGACATAGGAGAATAGGCAGTTTTTAAGGAACCTGCATAAGTATCAATGGCTTTGATTTTGGATTTGAGTCCACTCGGTAATACGGTTATTGAATCTCCCACAGTAAAGTGACCACTACGGATTTGTCCCGCATAACCTCGGTAGTCATGGTATTCAGGGGTCTGTGGTCGAATTACATTTTGTACAGGAAATCTGGGAGCAGGAGACTCTTCTTCTGTATGAAGTTCGATGTCTTCTAAAAATCCAAGAAGCGATTTTTCTTTCCACCAAGGCATAGAGGAGGATAGATCCACCACATTGTCTCCATTCAGTGCAGAGATCGGAAGGAAATGGATGGATTTTAAATCTAAATCTTTGGCAAATTCCAAATATTGTTTTTGGATATTTAAAAATACTTCTTCAGAGAAATCTACCAAGTCCATTTTGTTCACACAAACAACAACATACGGAATTCGAAGTAGAGATACAATATAGGAATGGCGATAGGTTTGTTCGATCACACCTTTCCTTGCATCAATTAATATGATCGCAAGGTCAGAGTTAGAGGCTCCAGTCACCATATTTCTTGTGTATTGGACGTGGCCCGGTGCATCGGCGATGATAAACTTTCTTTTGGGTGTGGAGAAATATTTATAAGCAACATCGATGGTGATTCCTTGTTCTCTTTCGGCTTTTAAACCGTCAGTGAGAAGGGCTAGGTTGATTTGTCCATTGACTTGTCCGGCTTTTTCAATGGCCTCTAGTTGGTCTTGAAAAATGGATTTACTATCGTATAACAATCGACCAATGAGAGTTGATTTCCCATCATCCACACTACCTGCAGTAATAAAACGTAAAATATCCATTAAAAGTATCCGCCTTTCTTTCTATCTTCCATGGCTGCTTCGGAGCGTTTGTCATCCAAACGAGATCCTCTTTCTGTTGTCCTTGAAACTTGAATCTCTCGAATGATATCATCGATGGTATTGGCTTCTGATTCTACAGCTGCAGTACAAGTCATATCCCCGACAGTCCGGAACCGAACGGTTCTAGTTTCAACTTTATCGGAATTGTCTAATGTGATGAATTTTGATACCGGAAACACTAGGTCTTCTCGCCATACAATTTCTCTTTGGTGGGAAAAGTAAAGGGATGGGAGTTCAATGTTTTCTTTCCGAATGTATTCCCAAACATCTAGTTCTGTCCAGTTACTAATCGGGAACACACGAACGTTTTCCCCTACATGGATTTTTCCATTGTAGATATTCCAAAGTTCTGGGCGTTGTAATTTAGGATCCCAAGATCCAAATTCATCTCGAACAGAAAAAATTCTTTCTTTAGCGCGAGCTTTTTCTTCATCGCGGCGAGCTCCACCGATACAAGCATCAAATTTGAATTCCGCAATGGTATCGAGAAGTGTCACCGCTTGGATTCCGTTTCGACTCGGGAACTTTCCTTTTTCTTCGACTGCTTTGCCTTGGTCGATGGAGTCTTGGACAAAACGCACAACCAGTTTTTCACCAGTTTTTTCTGCCAAATCATCTCTAAATTTAAGCGCCTCATCAAAGTTATGCCCTGTATCAATATGAACCAGAGGAAAAGGAAATTTTCCTGGACGAAAAGCTTTGAGTGCAAGATGTACGAGACAAATCGAATCTTTACCGCCAGAAAAAAGGAGGGCCGGTCTTTCGAATTGGGCTGCCACTTCTCGTAAGATGTAGATGGCTTCCGATTCGAGTTGGTCTAAATGAGAAAGTCGATGTAAATCGGTCATGTGAGAATTATCCTTTTTTTGGTGTGAGTTTGCCGTCTACCCAATGTAAACCGCACTCTTTCTTTGATTCTTGTTCCCACCACCAACGGCCTGCACGAAAGTCTTCTCCCGGTTCAATGGCCCTGGTACAAGGGGCACAGCCAATACTTGGGAAACCTTTGTCGTGTAGAAGATTGTAAGGTACATTGTGTTCGCGAATGTATTTCCAGGTATCTTCAAAGGACCATAGGAGTAGTGGTTGGTATTTGATTAAATTTCTTTGGGGATCAGATTCGAAAATGGACATCTCTGTTCGAAATCCTGATTGGTCTTTTCGTAGACCCGTGACCCATACTTCTGTATTTTTTAAAATGAGATCGAGAGGAACCAGTTTACGAATACGGCAACATTCTTTTCTTAAATCTAAAGAATCATAAAAAGCATTCGGACCATTTTGCTCTACAAAGTCTTTAATTTCTTTTTCGTTCGGATAAAAGGCTTCGATTTTTGCCCCATAACGAATGTTTGTTTTTTGCCAAACATCATAAGTCTCTTGGAAGAGCCTTCCTGTATCCAGCGTAGCAATCCGAATGTCGATTTGGTTTGAAAGGATGGCGTGAGTGATGGCTTGGTCTTCCAATCCGAAGCTCGTCGTAAAAACGACTTTTCCTGGATAGTCCAAACTCAATTGTCTTAAACCCTGTTCGAGCGAGAGGGAGGTATAGGTTTCTGTCAAAACTTCCAAATTTCCCATTTTTTTCCAATCCTACCGTCCAATGTTTTGTATATTGGACGATTTGTAAACTATATTAGCGGAAATTACTAGATAGAGAAGTCTTCTACGTAAACTTTTGCTTTTTTAATCCTTAAATAGACGGTTTCTCCAGGCAAAAGGTTTAAGATCCGGTAAATTTCCTGTTCCAAGACGGATTCGATGAGAGTTCCTGTGTCGATTCGTTTCAGCTCCACTCGCACATTCCTTCCCGTGGAATGGATGTATTGGATTTCTGCGGCAATGCCTTGGTCTGCTTCTCGGACAATTTCTACATCGTACGGCCGAACATAAGCAACGGCTACGGATTCTTTTATGTCTTGGTGTTCCGAACTTTCGAGAGCAAAGTCTCCAATTTTGGTTTTTCCTTCTTCGATTCGGCCATGGAAAAGATTCACGTCTCCCAAAAAGTGGAAAACAAAAGGGGACTTGGGTTTGTTGTACACTTCGTCCGGACTTCCTACTTGTTCCAATTGTCCTTGGTTTAAGATGACGATCCGATCACTCACTTCGAGCGCTTCTTCTTGGTCGTGAGTCACAAAAACACTGGTAATATGAATTTCATCATGGAGGCGGCGCAGCCAGTTTCTGAGTTCTTTTCTCACCTTGGCATCGAGCGCACCAAAGGGTTCATCCAGCAGTAAAAATTTTGGTTCAATGGCAAGAGCACGGGCCAGGGCCACTCGTTGGCGTTGGCCTCCTGATAATTCATGAGGGTAACGGTTGTGGAACTTTTCCAGTTGGATGAGGGTCAGTAATTTCGAAACTTTTTCTGCAATTTCTTTTTTAGAAGGTCGTAAGGCTTTGGGTCTTACTTCTAATCCAAAGCCAATGTTTTCGGCAATGGTCATGTGACGAAAGAGGGCATAGTGTTGGAAAACAAATCCGACTTCCCCATTTTGAATTCTGGACTTGGATAAATTTTCACCGACAAACTCCACTTTGCCAGAAGAGGGCTCTTCGAGACCAGCGATGATTCGAAGTAAGGTAGTTTTCCCAGATCCCGAAGGACCCAGTAAGGCCACAAGTTCTCCATCGGGAATGGTTAGGTTGACACTTTTTAAAGCAGTGAACGACCCAAAGGTTTTATTAACATTACTAATTTCAATCGGCATTTTTTTGACTCGCGGTTCGTTTTTCCAAAATCAATTTAAAGATGAGAGTGAGTAGAGAGAGGAACACAAGTAAGGTGGCACAAGCAAAAGCACCTACCGAATCAAACTCATTGTACAACATTTCTATATGCAGAGGAAGGGTAGTTGTTTTGCCACGGATATGTCCACTGAGGACGGAGACTGCACCAAACTCTCCCATGGCCCTAGCATTACATAGGATAATACCGTATAACAGACCCCATTTGATATTGGGAAGGATCACACGTTTCAGAAGTTGAAAAAAACTGGCACCTAGTAAGAGTCCCGCTTCCTCCTCTTCTCTTCCTTGGCTTTGCATGAGAGGAATGAGTTCCCGTGCTACAAAGGGAAATGTGATAAACACAGTCGCAAGGATCAGGCCAGGTGTATTGAAGACAATTTTGATACCATGTTCAGATAAAAAGTTACCAAAGTAACCTTGCCTACCGAATAACAATAAAAAGATGAGACCAGAAACTACAGGAGAGACTGCAAATGGTGAATCAATGATAGTGACTAAAATATTTTTACCAGGGAATTGAAATCTGGTGATGGTAAAGGCTGCCGTCACACCAAAAATCGTATTTAAAATAACAGAGACTATGGAAACTTTTACAGTAAGTCCAATCGCATAGAGAGCATATTCTCCTGTGATGGACTCAATGTATTTAGGAATCCCTTCCGAAAAGGCTTCCGAAAAAACAGTATAAATAGGTAAAATAAGAATGATCCCGGCAAGGATATAGGCTAAAAACACTAATAAAATGGGCAAAATTTTGATTTTCATGATAATTTTTTAGATGCCCGATCTTGGAGTAAATTAATCAAAAACATAAATGCAAAAGATGTGAGTAACATCACAAGAGCAATCGAAGTTGCTTTTTCATACTCGTATTGTTCTAGTTTGGTGACGATGAGGAGGGGAAGGATTTCTGTTTTTCCAGGGATGTTTCCTGAAATAAAAACAACAGATCCATATTCTCCAATACTTCTTGCAAAGGCCATTCCTGTTCCGGCTAAGATGGAGGGCCAAAGTTCAGGCAGTAATACTTTGTAAAATGTTTGGAAAGGTGTTGCCCCGAGGCAACGTGCACTTTCCTCTAATTCTTTGGGTAACTCTTCAATCACAGGTTGAACTGTTCTTACCACAAATGGAAATCCAATAAAAACGAGTGCAATGACAATCCCAATGGGAGTGTAGGCAATTTTGATTCCCCAGGTTTCAAAGTAAGATCCAATGATTCCTTTTTGTGAATAGATAGTAGTGAGGGCAATTCCGGCAACTGCTGTTGGCAGAGTGAAAGGCAAATCAATTAAGGTATCGAGGAGTTTTTTAAAAGGAAAATTGTAACGAACAAGAACCCAAGCAAATAAAAATCCAATGAAGAGATTGAGAATGGCAGAAATGATTCCTACGCTGAAACTTAAAAAAAGTGCGGAGCGAATTCTTTCATCTGAAAAAACTTCTAGGATTCCGGAAACTCCAATCCCGAGAGAATGGATGAAGAGTCCTAGAAGGGGGATGATGACAACCGCGGACGAGTAAAAAACTGTCAGTCCTAAACTGATTCCAAAATGTATTTTTTTATACGGCCGGGTTTCTATAAGCATATTTTATTGGGTTTTGTAGATGGCATCAAAGACACCCGCATCTGCAAAATGTTTTTTCTGTGCAGAATCCCAAGTTTCCCCTAAATCGGATAGGGAAAATAATTTAATGTTTGGAAATTCTTTGGCAGAAGCTTTGGCAGTCGCAGCGTCAGTGGGTCTAAAAAAATGTTTAGAAATGATGGATTGTCCTTCTTTTGTATAAAGAAACTCTAGGTAGGTAGTCGCTTTTTCCAAATTGCCTTTTTCTGTAGCAGTTTTTGTCACCACGGCGACAGGAGTTTCTGCTTTGATTGATTCTGATGGATAAACAACTTCTAAAGTATTCTTTCCGGATCTTTTTTCTTCATCAAGTGAAAGTTTTGCTTCATTTTCCCAAGTGATAAGCACATCGCCAATTCCTCTTTGGACAAAAGTGGTTGTGGATCCGCGAGCACCTGTATCAAGAACCGATGTATTTTTGAAAAGTGCTTTGATAAACGCTGTTGCTTTTTCATCCGATTTGTATTTGCGTTTTGCAAACCCGTAAGCAGCGAGATAATTCCATCTGGCACCACCACCGGTTTTTGGGTTTGGTGTGATGATAGAAACGCCGGGTTTTACGATATCATCCCAGTCTTTGATTTTTTTCGGATTGGATTTACGAACCAAAAATACGATGGTCGAATAGTAGGGAACACTATTGTTAGGTAGTTTTTTTTGCCAATTTGCATCGATTAACCCTGATTTGGTGGAAATGCTATCTATATCGTAAGAGAGTGCAAGACTCACTACATCTGCATCGAGTCCATCAATCACCGCACGTGCTTGTTTTCCTGACCCACCGTGGGATTGTTGGATGGCAAACTCACTTCCTTTCTTTTCCTTCCATTGTTTTAGGAAGGATTTATTGATTTCTTCATACAATTCCCTTGTAGGGTCAAAGGACACGTGTAGGAAGGTCGAATCTGCAGCAACGGTAAATAGAGCCCCAAGACTCAAGAAAATGCACAATATTGCAGAAATTGTTGGTTTTATAGTCGAAATACGGGTAAATTTTTTCATTTTTGCGCCCTTTTGATTAATAAATCAAACTCATCCTCCAATTTAGCAGATATTTGTCAAACGAAATTTATTTCGTAAGACCCACTCTTTTCCCTTCCCGACATAAACCGGAAAAGGAAGAAGATAATTCTCTCAAGGAAATCTGGGGAAGTTCGATCCTTAAGGGAGAAGGCACCCCATGAACGTAAAAGTTGAAAACCAAAACTTAATTCAATTCCCACAGGTGGATTGGAAGTCCTCCAAACGCAGTGGGGAAGAAAACCATGCGATGGCGGTGCGTGAAAGTTTTGGGGAAATTTTGGAACGTGAATTCCAAGTGCATTCTGAAAAACCTAAAAGTCCTTCCGAATACAAAACTCCAGGTCAAGACAAAGAAGGCACAACTTCTCAAACTGAAATTCCGAAACCGGAAGAGACCGCAAATCAAACGTTAAGTGCTATAGCAGAAACACAAAAAGAAGAAACTGTTTCAGAAGAATCTTCAGCAGAGGAAGAAACGGAAGAGACCAGCGAAGAAGAAGATTTAGATCGGGATGCCTTAGAGTATAGTCTTCGGGTTGTTACTTCCACTGTGGACTTTGACCGTTCAATGATTCCGGCTAACCAAGGGAACGAAATGTCCACGAAGGAAAAAACAGTTTTATTATCCTTACAAAAGTCTGCTGAAAAAACGCCTGCTTATTCTCCGAAAGAAGGAAATGCCTTTATTGATGATGCTAAAAAATTAGCGGAAAGTTTTTTCCTTTCGGAACAAACAAAAAAAACAAGTGAGTCTAGTGCGACAAAATCGCAAACTCCTTTGGCCAAAGAATCGAATTTGGTTCATTTTCCAGGTTTTGCGAAAAAACCTATAGAAGATAAAAAAACAAATGGGAAACCAGTTTCTTTCGGAACCAAGGTGGAAGTGAGTCATTCCGGTTCCCAAGTTTCTGATTTAGTTTTTGCCAAGGGAAAAGAGATCAAAGTAGAAACAAAGGATCTTCAAAGCGAACACTCTGTTCGTAAAACAGAAGGAAAACCAAAATCATCTAAACAAATAAAGAGTGGATCGGAAAATACTGAGATTTCTTCAGACCAAGAGAAATCCAACCAAACACAAAACGCTGATAAAATGATTCGTTCTCTTGGAGTCAAAGACAAAGAATTCCAAAAACAAGATTCTAAAGTCCCTTCTGCTTTGGAAAAACAAAAATCCACGGAAGCCACTTTAGTTCCCAACGTTCAAACGAGCACTCCTTCAAAATCAGGGGAAGACGGTGGTCGTTCTTCTGACGAACGTGGCACCAAACAAGGTTTTGCATTTTCGTCTTTAGAAACTAAAATGACATCCAAAACAGAAGAGATTCGTTCGTTTGAAAAAAACTCAAAACCAAAAGAAACCAATCTCAAACAGAATATAGACGAACTCATCAAACAAGCACGGTTTGATATTGTCCAAAATGGAAAGTCTAGTGCTGAAATCGTAATGAATCCCAAAGAATACGGAAGGCTTACTTTGAAAGTCACTGTGGATGGGGATAAGGTAGAAGGTCGGATCCTTGTAGAGTCAGAAGAATTACAAAAATCCCTTCAAAACGAAATCCAAACCATCAAAGAAAATCTAAAAGAATCTGGTCTCGACTTACAAGCGCTCATCATTGATTTATGGGATGATGGAAGTGGCCTTACCGATCGCAAAGAACAAAATGAACTCTACCAAACGATGGTCGAAGCGGCCCGGTTCCGTAATTCAGAAAACTCATTGGGATTAGAGGAATCCACAGACCTTCTCGGTCTTCCGGCATTCGAAGAAACCAAAACATTGGAATTTTTCGCATAAATCGCCAGTAAATAGATAAAAATAGAGGATCCCATGCCAGACGGAATGCAAGACATATCAACACAAAATTCAGCAAGAACCAAATACTTTGAAGGGGATAGAACCTTCAATATACGCAAACATTTGGAACAGTTGGATAAAGAAGAAACAAGTGGACTCAAAGGCATTGAAATTCGTGAGAAACAAAAAGAACTCGGGAAAGATGATTTTTTAAAACTCCTTCTTACACAACTTTCTCACCAGGATCCAACAAACCCAGTGCAAGATAAAGACTTCATCGCACAAATGGCACAGTTCTCTTCATTAGAGCAGATGAAAAACATCTCATCTGGAATTGCGAGAATGGAATCTAAACAAAGTTATTCGGTGGTTGGTAAAATTGTATCAGGACCGGATTTAGTTACCGGAGAAGATGTCACAGGTCTTGCCGGTGCGATTCTTTTTGATAATGAAGGGAAAACTTACGTTCGTGTGAACGGGCGAATGCTTGATGTAGCAAAAATCAATTTGATTTCTGACCCATCTTTACTTAAAGCAGAGCCAGAGTTCCAACGTCCCGGGAACGCACAGAATGTTCCGAATAATACATTAAAAAAACAAGAAGCTTATCAGGATTAATTCAAAAAGGTCGATAAAAAAAGAGAGGATATAACGTTATGATGAGATCACTTTACTCCGGAGTTTCCGGATTGAAAAACCACCAAGTAAGAATGGATGTTATTGGTAACAACATCTCCAACGTAAACACACACGGTTTTAAAACCGAACGAGTTACCTTCCAAGACATGATTTCACAAGAGTTACAAGGTGCGTCTGAACCAAACGAAAGGATCGGGGGAACAAACCCGAAACAAGTAGGTCTTGGTTCTCTCATTGCTGCTATCGATAAAATTATGACGCAAGGTGCTTTACAAACTACAGGAAAGAATACCGACGTTGCCGTTTCTGGAGAAGGTTTCTTTGTAGTAAAAGATGGCGATAAACAATTTTATACTCGTGCTGGTGCTTTCAACATAGATAAAAACGGATTTTATGTAAACCCTGCGAATGGTTTGAAAGTGCAAGGTTGGAATTCTCGTTTGGATGATGGTGGAAACAAATACATCAACTCCGCAGGATCTTTGGAAGACATCGTCATTCCTCTTTATTCTAAAGAACCAGCTCGTGCCACTCAGAACGTAGATTTTCAATCCAACCTCAATGCAAGTGTTGCCGCTGTTCCATCCGACGCAACAGAAGAAGACATCCAACGTTATATCAATGATCCAGATCCTCGCCAAAGAAGAGGCCATGTAACATCCATTAATGTTTATGATGAACTAGGAAACACTCGCCAAATGGGAGTGGAGTTTTACAAAATGAGAGAAAACGTATGGAAGATGCGTTTCAAATTGGAAGACTCAAGCCAAGTTTCTGTGGATGTGAGTGGAACTGGTGGGGAAAACACAAAAGTTTCTGGGAATCAGGAACTCGAAGTATCTTTCACACCAGATGGAAAAATCATCTCTGTGTCCGATGGAGTGGATTCGCAAACCACAGGAAAACTCAAAGCCGATATTTCCTTTCGTATTCCCGGAAACCCAACGGCTCAAAAATTCAGTTTGAATTTAGGAGAAGCGGGTCTTGTCGGCGGAATCACACAATTCTCTTCTGATTTTACTACCAAAGCTGTGAAACAAGACGGATACCCGATGGGATATATGGAGTCCTTCTCCATTGACAACACAGGAACTGTGACCGGTGTTTTCTCGAATGGGGTGCGCCAACCACTGGCAAGGATTGCTCTTGCTAACTTTACAAACCCAGCAGGGCTCAATAAAGAAGGGGACACTATGTATAGTTACTCTTTGAACTCCGGGGATGCAAACATTGGTGAGGCAGGAAGCCAAGGTCGTGGAAAAATCAACGCAGGCCTTCTTGAGATGTCAAACGTAGACTTATCCGACCAGTTTACAGACATGATCGTGACCCAAAGAGGATTTCAGGCCAACTCACGAACCATCGTGACCTCTGACCAAATGATCCAGGAAGTTCTCGGTCTCAAACGATAAGATTCGCTCCATAACGGGGGAAACCCCGTTTTTTCCTTGAGTTCTGCAAAATTCTAAGAAAACTAGGTCAAACTAAACTTTTTAGAATTTGCCTAACTTGTCTCGCTTTCAAAAAAATACCCTCCTTACGTTTTCGCTCTTGGCATTTGTCGCCTATGCTCCGTTATACTATTCGATTCGGAATGCGATCCAAAAAGAAACGCGCACCATCACTTATGAATCAGCTGAGTCCGTTTCATTTTTTAGTTTAGGGGACTTTGAAATTGAAGGAAAAGAATCGGATACAAAAACACTTCTCTTACTTTCTGACCTTATCGATTTCGAATTCAAAAAATTAACTGGCGCTGTGTATTTAGGAAGGGAGGATTCTCTCTCTCTCCCCAAAAAAAACCGATCCCAATTTGTTTTTTATGGAAGTTTTGAGTGGGAAGAAAAAGGAATCACTTTCACTCCCAAACTCAATTCCACAGAACAGAAAGCGACATTCTCTGGAAAACCTATCTTTGTCTCCTATGAAGAACGGGGAAAGTTAGTGGCTGTAATTTATCAGTCTCTTTCTCATCTTTTGGATGAGACCATTCGTTTGCATCGATTGTTAAAAAGACCTCCTGAATGGAAGGTTCCCTCTGCGGATGAATTTTTATCTGAATCAGATTTTGTTCGTTTGAGTGAATATAATTCCTCTTTATCATTTGAGGAAAAAACATCCGTTCTTAAGTCGCTTGAATTCCCTTCTGAGTATTTGCAGTATCTTAAATTCCATTTGAGTTTAGAAAAACGCTCGGAAGAATCATTCAAAGAAGTTTGGCGAACTGCCGGTAGCAATTCCAGTCTTTCTTCCTACACAAAGTTTACTATCGCAAAGTACATTGCTGAGTTTTATTTTTCCAAAAAAGAATTTGGTAAGGTGATTGAGTTTGCGAGTGCCGCTAGGAAAGAAAGAGAAGTTACTAAATCCGTATTCCATAGCGACTATGCTGATACCATTTCCTTACTAGGGAAGGCTTTGGTTTTAGATGGTAAAAAAGAAGAGGCGGTGTATTACCTCACTTCTGCCAGAAAACTGTATGAAACTTTGGGACTTCTAAAAGATCCGTCTGCCATCGAAAATTCTTATTTTTATGGACTTCTTTTATACGATCTTTCCCAAACGGAACTGGCTTCTTTTGAATTGTCTTCGATTCATGGCATGATCACTGGTCCTTTAGAACAAATCTATTTGGACTATAATCTAGCAAAAGTATATTACGATTTAGGTCGTTACGAGGCCGCTGTATCATTGTTAAAAGACCAGAGAAAACTCGTTTTAGCCGAAGGTTTTCCCAATCATGATATCGCTTTGTATTCATATAATTTATACGGTGCTTCGTTATATAAGTCGGGGAAATGGAGTGTTGCGAAATCAGTTTGGGAATCTCTTGTTAATGCTAAGTCCATCTATGGGATAGAAGAGAAACCATACCATCGTTATGCGCTATTTAACTTAGCAGTTCTTTCTAAACTAAAAAATAATCCAGAACAAACGGAAAGTTTATACAAACAATATGTTCGTTTGTCTCCTTATGGGCAAATTGTAGACTTACCAATAAACGATACTTTCGAAACGGGAAAACCTATTTATCCCTATACTTGGGATCTACCAAATCATAATTCCTTTGTTGAGTTAGAGGAAAAAACGATCCGTTCGTATACAGGCCATTATTTGTTTAATAGCCAAGATGAAGAAATCCGTGCAAGGACTTATGAAAATAGACTCGAAGACACCAATCTATTTTTGGATGATTTACTAAACTCCAAAGCCTTTCTTTCTAAATCTATGTCGATTCTACGTAAAACACTCTTTGGTGATTTGAAGAGATTTGAAAAAGGAAATCAAATTGTATTTTTTGATATTGGACCTGCTTTAAATCATCCAGAATATCCTGGTGTTACATCCCTTGCCGTGGCCAAACATTTCTCGGGAATGGAAGTCGTATTATGGGAGTTACCCGGGGAAGTGGATTTATTCTTAAAAAAAGTAAAACCGGAATTAAAGGACAGATTGTATTCTTTTCCGAATATCCGAATCCTTTCCGCCGATGGAGTGGGTGAGTTCCAAACTTTGTATTCCGATCCAAACAATTGGATCCTACGTAACCGACCAATTCCGAATTTAAAAGGAAAAACTATCATCATTCGTGCTGCCAATTCCATTGATATCTATGAACCTTATACAAAAATCCTTCCTCATTTTCAAAATATTGGAAAGGCATTAAAAACGAATCCGATCCTCTATTTCTTTAACCGAAGTATTCTTTTAAAACCGGCGGGAACCGAAAAGTTCATTCTGATTGGAAACCAGTCCATTCGAGGTTTTCATCATAACTTTCAAAGTTTGGATCGTAATGGAGAACCTCCTTATTCCATCCTTCCCTTTACTGTCAGTGAGGAGATTCAACCATGAATTTAGTGGAAACAGAATTCCTTTTTTGTATTCTTTCTGGTTTCTTTTTGTTTCATTCTCTTTCTCGAATTACAGAAGAGTGGAAACGTAAAGATTTACTCTTCCAATGGACGGTTATCACTGCCCTCGGATTTATTCTTACGGAATCACTGAAGAAATGGGGAATATATTCAGAGCTTTGGAATACAGATTCGATCTTTGCTTACATCGCAAAAAGTAATTTATTACTTTTTCTTTCCTACACTTCCCTAGAAGAAAGAATTTTCACTTTTAAGGTGTATCGCCGTCTTTTTGTTTCGATTTTTTTGTATTTGTTTTGGGTCTTTGTTTTGTTTGGCATACAATTCTTCCAAACTAACATCCTCGTCCAAGACAATACTCTGATTTTGCCTTTTGCTATTTCTCTTGGAGCCTTTGTTTGGGCACGAGAGATGTTTTGGAATTTAGAAGAGAATAAGGAAATGAAGTTAGGTGATGATTCTCTTCGTTTTGTCTACTTGTGTTTTTTGCCTGTGGCTTTTTTGGTTCTATCTCCCTGGAAAGTCGATTGGAGTTTTTATAAACAAGTGGCAAACCTGTTAATTTATGGGATCTCCTCCCACGTCGGATTTCAGTTGGTTTCAAAATTCAAAAAACAAATCGTCCCAGAAGAATCGGAGATGGGAATCTGGATTGGTGCGATTGCCTTCTCTACATGTCTTGGAACAGAAATAGTAGTGGTTCTCCCTTTGAGTATTCTTTCGGGAATCTTTGGAAGATTGCTTTATTCATACCTCTCCTCCTTGTCTTGGTCCGGTCCAGGCCTTCGGGGAGTGATCTCTTTTCTTTATCCCTCAGTTTTGGGAATTTTCCTTCCTTTTTTACTCGAAGAGCCAAATGGTTGGGTACATGCACCCTACGTACTGTTAGGAGTCCAGGTTCTGTATTTTTTGAGTTTTTATTTGGTCGCCTGCCTTAGTTTTGGAATCATCCTCTTAAACAAACAAAAGTAAGATTAATTTTCTAAAAAACAATCGACAGTCGTTTTTTTCATGTCGATAGTATGCCTGTGACCAAATCTTCGGATTCGCAATTCATCATCACGGACGATCCTTTTTTTGAAGGCAAAATAGCTGATTATTCCAAAAAAATCAAAGCTAAGGTTTTGACCCTCCCCGAGTTGGACCAAATTGAATCCGATTCCCATGGACGCATCGCCAAAGTATTGTTTTATATCTCTCGGTATGAATTGGAAACCAAACACAACGAGATCCACCAATTCCTAAAGAACCATCCAACGATTATGTCGAACTTTATTGTTCGTGCACCTATCGATTACACAGGATACATCGCTCTAAACATTGAAGAAGATCTATTTTTTACCAATGTTCCCGATGATGCACCTCTGCTCTTTTTAGTGAAGGCTCTTGCTAATGCTTTCACTAGCTTGCAGATGGTGGTGGACAAATTCGAACTACAAAAACGGATCAATGTTTCCACCAATGAAATTTCCAAACTCACAAAGATTGGGATCAGTCTTGCGAACGAAAAAGATTTTACAAAGTTACTTCGTGATATTTTGAATTCAGCCAGGGAAATTTCCAATTCTGATTCTGGATCTTTGTATTTGGTAGAAAAAGACGAAAGAGGAAATCCGAGAAATCTAAGATTCAAAATCTCTGCTCTCGATTTGAGTTCGGATGAATTTATTTTACCCATCAACAAAAAGAGTATCGCCGGTTATGTAGCTTTTACAGGGAAACAGCTCAATATTCAGAATGTGTACGAATTGTCCGGTGGAGAAGAATATAAGTTCAACAGTGATTTTGACAAAATGAGTAATTATTATTCAAAATCGATGTTAGTGGTTCCTATGAAAGACCACCATGATGAAGTAGTGGGTGTCATCCAACTCATCAACCGAAAGAAAAACTTTCAAACTAAACTCACTTTAGAGGAAATGAAAACCAATTCGATTTTAGAATATGATAAATATTCAGAAGAGTTGGTGATGGCGGTTGCGGGACAGGCGGCAGTTGCCATTCAAAACAATAATTTGGTTCATGACATTGAAACTTTGTTTGAAGGATTTGTCACTGCCAGTGTATCCGCCATTGAATCTAGAGATCCAACTACCTCGGGACATTCCTTTCGGGTAGCACAATACACAGTGGGACTTGCGGAATCTGTCAATGCCATCCAAACGGGTCGATTCAAAGATATCCATTTCAATGAGTCTCAAGTGAAGGAAATTCGTTACGCCTCCCTTCTTCATGATTTTGGAAAAGTTGGAGTTCGGGAAAAAGTTCTGGTTAAGGCCAAAAAACTAGAAGATTACGAACTGGATTTAATTCGTTGGCGTTTCCAATTTATCTTAAAAGATGTGGAAGCAAAACTGGCACAAAAGAAAATTGAATACCTTAAAAAACATGGTAACAATGGTTATGTGGAATTTGAAAAGTCAATCCACCTCGAATACGTTTTAGAAAAAGAAAAATTAGAAGAAATGGTGCGAGTGATTTCGGAATCCAATGAACCTTCAATTTTAGAAGAAGGGAATTCTAATTTTTTGGAAGAGATTTCTAAAATGAGTTATCACACAACCGATGGGAACCAACTGAATTTACTGATGCCAAAAGAATTTGGTTTTTTATCTATCCGTCGCGGGTCATTGGATTTCGAAGAAAGGCGAGAAATTGAATCCCACGTAGAACATACTTTCCAATTTTTATCCAAAATACCTTGGACAAGGGAACTTAAAATGGTTCCAGCCATTGCCCATGGCCACCATGAAAAATTAAATGGCTCCGGTTACCCGAGAGGTCTCTCCGCTGTGGAGATTCCCGTCCAGGCAAAGATGATGGCCATTGCCGACATTTTTGATGCCCTCACAGACCAAGACCGACCTTATAAAAAGGCAGTGCCATTGGATCGTGCCTTTGATATTTTAAAGATGGAAGTGAGAGACCAACATATTGATGGAGATCTTTTAGATATTTTTATTGGTAGTAAAGCTTACGAAAGAATATTGCACAAAAGGTAAAAACTAATGATTTGTCAGTGTCATTTCCCAAACTGACAAATCATTAGTAAAACAAACCGTTAGGTGAAATTTTCTTTCACCAAACTCTCAAAGTGGTTTCCTCGTTCTTCAAAATTTTTATATAAATCAAAACTCGCTCCTGCCGGTGAAAAAATCACAGATAGGGGAGTTGTCGTTGCGGTTTTATTGGCATTGTTTCCCATCCTAAAATCGATTTTAGTTTTTAGATCTTTGATTAGGGCGGAGAGGTCAGGGAAGTAACTCACGGGAAGACCCGTGGCATCAAATTCTTTTTTCCATACTTCTACTGCTTTTCCATAAACCCAAATCGGACATTCCAATTCCTTCCAACGACTTAAAAATAAATCGATAGGTTCTAATTTGGGAATTCCTCCGAGTATCAAAAATAATCCATCCCCTTTTTTAAATCCGGCAATTCCAGACAGCATGGAATGGATGTTCGTAGATTTGGAGTCGTTGATAAACTGAATTTCTTTGTATTGATTTTGGAATCCAGAACCTTCTATTCGATTGAATCTATGGGGAAGTCCTTGGAAGGATTCAAATTGATTTTGGATTTCTTCTTTTTCCATTCCCATAGTTTCCGCAAGGGCAATGGCAAAACATAAATTCATTAGGTTGTGTTTTCCTTTGAGTGGAAACTTTGACGCATCATAAGTATGATTCGGAGTATACACTTGGTTTGGTTCTAAACTAACAAAGTATTCCTGATTCTCACCTATCAAGTGCAAGGTTTTTCCTTTTGGCATTTCTTGGGAAAGGAATTGAAAAAAAATTGGATTTACAAACGACCTATGCTTTGGGTTCTCCAAATTTTGGATTTTCCATTTGGCTTCGGCATAGGACTCCATTGTTTTGTGTCTTTCTAAATGGTCCGACGCCAAATTCAAAATAGCAGAAGCAGTTAATTCTAAGTTAGGTGAGTCGTCTAGTTGATAACTAGAAAGTTCTAATACGACTAAATCCAATGGTTCCAAACAAAAGGAGGTAAAAGGAACACCGATATTTCCACCCATCCGAGAATTCGGAAATTTAGATTTTAGAATGTGGTAGGTGAGAGCCGTGGTGGTTGACTTTCCATCAGTGCCAGTGATCCCAACCACCGGGCCTTTGTAAAAAACTCGTGCCAAGCAGATTTCACTGAGTATAGGTAACTCTCTTTGTTTGGCTACTTCCAAGATAGGATGGTTCGGAAGGATGCCTGGGCTTTTGATGATGCAGTCAATTCCTTCTAATACTTCCTGTGGGTGATTGTCTGACAAAACTTCTGCATACAAAAGTGTGTTGGCTTTCTCTGGAAACTTGTCTGCCAGTAAGCATTGTTTCCCTTGGGAGGTTAATAATTTGGCAGAGGAGTCCCCCGAGGATCCGCCACCTAAAATCAGGAATTTTTGGAATTTGTCTAGGTCAGAAGCCGATGGAATGGATTGAGAAAACATTGATTGACACTCCGCTAAAATACGATGATTTTGTAAAATCATATCAGGTTGGGTAAATCGGTGCTGAAACACGAAGTGAAAGACGGAAAACTAGTCGTTTATCTGGAAGGTCGATTGGACGTTTCTGTGGCAAATGAAGTGGAAGAGGGCCTTATGGAACTCATCGATAATGCTGGGCATAGAAAGGTTCTTTTGAACATGAAAGACGTAGAATACATGTCTTCCTCTGGATTCAGAGCTTGTATTTCCACTCTTCGCAAACTCAATTCTAAAGAGGGTTCGCTAAAAATCTCCAACATCAAACCCGCAGTCAAACGTATCTTTGATGTCATTGAATTGACTTCTCTTTTTGATATCTATGATTCGGAAGATGCTGCGTTAAAAGCGTTCTAAGCTTTTTCCTTGAATCCTGTTTTACATAAGATAGTAGCAACCAAACACGAGGAAATTCGTATGGGAAGGGGAAAGACCCTTCCTGCTCGCAAAGTTCCTGTTAGACCTTGGGAATCGCATCTCAAAACTAATTCCATATCAGTCATTGCGGAATGCAAAAAAGGAAGTCCTAGTTCTGGTATCCTTAGACCCGATTATAATCCCGTTCAGATTGCTTCTCTTTATGAATCTTCTGGTGCCGGTGCCATTTCAGTCCTCACTGACTCCCAATTTTTTTTTGGATCTCTCTCGGATCTAACGGCCGTTTCCGAATTAGTGAAAATCCCTGTGATCCGAAAGGACTTCATCATTGATCCTCTTCAAATTGACGAAGCTTATGCTTACGGAGCGTCTGCAATTTTACTAATTGTTCGGATCCTTTCACCAAGTGAACTAACGTCCTTACACAAGTATGCCAAAAGTTTAGGTCTTTCTGTCCTTGTGGAAACACACAATAAGGATGAGGTAAAAACTGCACTCGATGCAGGGGCCACCACTATTGGAATCAATACCCGAGATTTGGATACATTCGAAATTCATAAAAATCTAATTGAGGAAATTGCACCAGAGTTGGACAGTTCCATCATTCGGGTGGCTGAATCTGGGATCGAAAGTTATGCAGATTGGCAAAAATACAAGGGAATCGTGGATTCTATGTTAGTTGGCACCTACTTTATGAAAAGTAAAGATATAACAAAAGACTTTCATTCACTTTTATTTGGAAATTAAGTCCCATTTTTTGTTACATTCACAGTATTGAGCTGTGGACTTTTGATTGAAATTAGGGTATCCCTTATCCTGGTAAAGAGATTTCAAAGATAATTTCGCTTTTCTCCTATTGTCCATCCATTAATCTATCCCCCATGAACTGGAAGCAATCCTTCAAAGGATTCGTTTTATTTCTGCTCTATATCGGAACTGCCAAACTAGGTATGGAATTTTTTTCTTTCCAACCGGTAAACCTGGCGGTTCTCTGGATTCCTTCCGGCATTGGCCTCATCGGTTGTTTGTTCTTTGGATATCGCTATTTGCCAGTGGTTTGGCTTGCGAGTTTTCTTGCCAATAAAGACGGTCTTATCAGTAGCCAACATGGTTTGGACCCTTTTGGTTTGTATCTCAGTATTTCCCTGACTGCCGGGATCGATACTCTCCAATCAGCATTAGCCTATACATTCTGGATAAAAAAAATCCGCAAAAGCCTCAGTTCCGCAAAAGATAATTTTTACTTTGTGGTTTACGTTTGTTTTCTTTCTAGTTTGATTTCTATACTTTGTCTTGGTGGAATTCTATATTCCTTTGGATACTTTTATAAACTAAACTTTTCTGAAATCATTCGCACTTTGATTGTGATTACTTTTGGAGATACGATTGGAATTTTTATAATCGTTCCATTCTTTATGGCTTGGAGAAAATTCCGTTTTGAGGATTTGTCAATTCGGCTTATCCTTTGGACTTTTTCTTTTGTATTAGTGCAAGTCATCATAGTCTATCATTTCCCTTATCTTTTCTTTTTATCTTTTTTGATTTTAATTTATTTGGGTTATCGATTTCAAATCCGAGGTGTTACCTTAGGAGTATTTCTGCTGTATTTGTCGAGTATCCTGATGACAAGAATGGGTGTTGGCCCATTTGTGTATCCAGGAGTATTTGATTCGTATATTTATTTGATTTCCTTTTTGATTCCATTCTCCATATTATCAGAGTTCATTACTTTACAATACCAAAGACTCATCACCTATCGTTTTGAATTAGAAAAAAAAGTTTTTGATCGAACTAAGCTACTGAGAAAACAAGTCTTCGAAAAGAACAAGGCCATTGAAGCCTTACACACTTCCGAAAAATTGCTAAGTGAGTCTAACCGCACAAAAGATATTTTTTTTTCCATCATTGCTCACGATTTAAGAAACCCGTTAGGGGCTTTTAAACAACTGACTGAACTTATGTATACGGATTTTGATTCGCATACAGACACTGAAAAAAAAGAAACCATATATGAAATTCAAAACTCTGCCTCTATGTTATACGGGCTTCTGGAACAACTTTTGGACTGGGCAAGGACTCAAACAGGAAACATGCCTTTCCGGCCCAAACAAGTAAATCTGATCGGCCTTATTTCTAAAATTACGGATCAAGTTGAATCAACGATTAAGAAAAAATCCATTCAACTTCTTACTGACATACCGTCTGAATTGGCTTATGTTTATGCTGATTCAGAAATGATTCAAGCGATTCTCCGAAATTTAATCACTAATTCAATTAAGTTTACCAACGAGAATGGGAAAATTAGGATCGCTGTCAGACAAGATGAAGATGGCATCCGAGTGGAATGCCAAGACAACGGCATCGGAATGGACAGTTCTGATTTGGAAAAGTTATTTCGTGTCGATGCCCAATTGACAAGCATTGGATTAGAAGGCGAAAAGGGAACAGGACTTGGCCTTATCCTTTGTAGTGAATTTATAAAATTACATGGCGGAGAAATTTGGGCAACTAGCGAAAAGGGGAAGGGAACAACGGTTAGTTTTCGTTTGCCTGATAGACGTTGAGCTTTAAGATTTAAGTTCTTATCTAGAATTTATTCAAATATCTTTATGGCGATATACTCGGAAATTACTAACTCATTCTGGTGCCCAAGGTAGAAAGATGGTAAATATCGTCCTTCCTGGTTTTGTTTCTAGTTCTATGCTGCCATTGTGTTTTTCTACTACTTGTTTTGTGATATAGAGGCCAAGTCCGGTCCCCTCTCCGATAGGTTTTGTTGTAAAGAATGGATCAAAAATTTTAGATTCCAAATCTTTTGGAATGCCTACCCCGGAATCTTCGATGGAAACAAAAACATAACCTTTATCTTTGATTTCTGTTTTGCCAATTTTAATTTTCAAAAACCCTTTTCCGTTCATGGATTGGATGGCATTTTGAATCATATTGGTCCAGACTTGGTTTAATTCATCTGGATAACATTCAATAGGTGGAATCTCCTCGAAATCAGTAGCGAGTTCGATTCCTTGTTTCAAAGAGCTTTCAAAAATAGTGAGAACCATATCTATAGAATCTGATAGGTTGATTGTTTGTTTTTCTGCTTTTGGATCAAAATGTGTGAAATTCTTTAGGGATTGCGCAATTTTTACCGCACGTAAGGCTGCTATTCGAATGGTCTTCGTTCCTTGCAGGAGAGAGATGGCTCGTTCTGCAATCACAAGAAAATCTGCTCCGTCTTTGTCTGTTAGTATGGGAATCCAATCCTCTGGAATTTCCCGAATGCCCAATGATACAAAAAGATCAGCTTTGTTTTCAGCATCGTTGATTCCCAAACTTTCTAGGTATTGTGTCAAATTGCGTTTGGTTTGTCTGGCTTCTTTTGTCGAAAAAAGTTCGTTTTGGTTTATTGCAAGGTCGAATAACGATAATAATATTGGAAATTTATCTTTTGGGATCGGATTTGTTTCGGGGAGAAGTCGGAAATGTTCAGTTATTCTTTCTTCTATTGCGGCACTGGAAGCAATCACTGCGCTAAGTGGTGAATTGATTTCGTGTGCAACACTCGCTACCATGACACCGAGTGAAGACATCTTCTCTGAATGAACCAATTGATATTTGGCAGCTTTTAAGTTTAGTTCGGCCGTGATGATTTCGTTAGAGATGTGTTTCGATAAAAAGATAGATTGGAAAAAAACAAATAACAAAAGTCCATAGGAAAGCAACATCGGTTCTGTTTTGTGTAATAATGATAAAATAATATCATTACTCGCACAACCTATGAGCAAAATAGAAGATAGTCCTAAATATATATAGCCATATCTTTTGTCTT
>NZ_AOGZ02000012.1 GCF_000332515.2 Leptospira wolbachii serovar Codice str. CDC | reverse complement strand
TAACTAATTGCAATTAACGAACTAGGGGATACGACGTTCCTCGTAGCTGAGCCTCGCAGAGGCGTTAGCGTCGGCGCGTCTTCTTGCGGAGCGAGAAGCGTGACGGAGAGGAATGTGGCGCAGCCCAAGCGAGGCCTCGTGCCGAAGCGAAGCGTTTCCCCGCTGTTATGCGTAGAGTCTACGTATAAAGATCAAGCTTATGGACTTTGCTCATTAGTTTGAAATGTTTATCCAAAGTGAATAGAGTGCATTGGTTTTGAATAGTATTTTGAAGAATCAGTAAATCCGGAATGCCAATTTTATTGATTCCGTGTTTGAGGTTTGTTATCTGAAATTCGATTAATTTGTTTCCAATCTATAGACTATTTCAAAACTTTCAATTGATTCCAGTATTTGAATTAATTGATTTTGTTTTTTGACTTTAAGATATGGAATTATTTCAGTCAAAATTAATTGATTTGTAAAAATATTTCCTATATCGATCAATTTATCAACCTCTGAAGAGACTTTGGAATTAGAATTTCTAAAATATTCGATCCAAACGGAAGAATCTAATAAAACTTGATTCATCTTTTTCTTAATTCATTAAGATTTATATCAAGATCGATGGTTCCTTTGAAATTTTTCAGGTTTTTCAACTTTTCTTTCCTAATTAATGTATTTAAACCTTCTTTAATTACAGTCTACGCGTTAGTTTTTATATGAGTAAGTTTCATCGCTTCTAAAACTAACTCTTCTGGTATATCTATTGTTGTTCTCATCTTATGCATAATTCTATTATTTTCTATGCATAAGTCAAGTTCTGTTTTCTGGCACAATGGTAAAAGTTAAGAAATTCTAATTTTCCCTTTTCTTTAATATTTCTGTTACCCATGTCCTGAGGCATACAATTAGGTCATTACGCATAACGAACTAGTGGAGACGACGTTCCTCGTAGCTGAGCCTCGGAGAGGCGTTAGCGTCGGCGCGTCTTCTTGCGGAGCGAGAAGCGTGACGGAGAGGAATGTGGCGCAGCCCAAGCGAGGCCGTACGTGTCGAAGCGCAGCGTTTCCACGCTGTTATACGCTGGTTGCTACTATAGAACTAGAGTTAGTCTACGCGTAGGAACTTTATCTTTCTTTCCGACTTTCCCCATAACTTTCTTAAATCCGTCTTCAATTGATTCATTAGTTTTTCCTTGAATGCGTTTTTTGAAAAAGTTAGCAGTGTCAATATCGCTGATGCCTCTTGTAAAAGCATATAAAGCAAATTGATTAAGAGAAACACCTTGTGTCGCAGCAGTTTTTTCAATTCTTTCTTTAAGATCTTCTGGAATACGAATGGTGAGCACATTTTTTTTATTCATAATTTAATCTCCAAAATTTAGTGAAATCTGTGGGAGTAATAACTTTAAAGGAATCAAATTTTAGATCTTTATTTTGGTTAAAATCTTTAATATTTGAAGTAATTAGGTATCGACTGTTACTTGCAAAAGCAAGTTCAACAAAAAGGTTGTCGTTTTCGTCCCCAAGATTAGGTCTTAGTAAATAGTTAATAGAAAAAGGCGTAGCCACCAAAGCAAGGAAATCCAAGACAAGATTAATTTCCTTTTTAGATAAGCCTAAATCAGATATTGACTTATCTCTAAGTAAAACATCCGAATATTCTATAAAAACTGGTGTTGATAGAGCTAATTCAATTTTCCTGTTTTCGACTAAAGCTAGTATAAAATGTGAAGCACCTCTACTATCTCTTAGAGCTTGATATAAGACGTTTGTATCAATAGTTACCCGCACAGATATATGATATCAAATATGCTATCATATATCTACTAAATTTTCGGGCATTTCCTATTTTATTTCTTAATCTAGGCTAAATTTTAAAGGAAAAGTTAGATTTTAGCAACTTGCGTATAACGAACTAGGCTAACCGACGTAGGCTGGCCCTGAGTCCCGGAACGGGACGTTAGGGACTGGTCACGACACTTGCGAAGGCAAGGGGAGTGCCAGAAGCCTATGTGGCGCAGCCCAAGCGAGGGCTCGTCCCGAAGCGAAGCGGTTAGATGCTGTTATCCGCAGTGGCTATTGGTACGGGCCTATGAATTTGTCCCCATTAAAATGTATCATATGTGTAGGGTGATCTGCTAACCAAACTTCAGTTTCCCAGGCAATGTCCTTAATATACTTGTTAAGTATTTTCTTATCTGGAAAGGCAGTAATGAATACTAATTCATATTCCTTTTTTCCGAAGAGTTCTTGTAATTCAAGATAGCGTTTACTATCGATTGGGCCATGACTTGTAACGGCTTCAATTAGACAAAGCCAGTTTTTTTCTTCGAGATATAAAATGACATCCGGCATTTTCCCGTGAGTTTCATATTGAATACCCAGTTTTTCACAAAGATTTTTATCACAATATCCCCATTTGGATTCTGTATCTCCAACGTAAACTAGTCTCGAGCCCGCTAAAAATAATGCGGATAAATCAAAAATAATCTTTTTAATAAGATTACTGTGTTCTCCAGGAGATAAGGTTAAGCTTATTTTTCCGTCAATGACAATAGGAACTCGATGTTCATCTCTAGCCATCGCGTATTTATCTAGCAAACCTTGCTGGTTTTGGAAAAAAATATTTAGAAGATTATTATATTTATTGTTACCGAATTCTTTTACTATTTCAAGAATAAGACTAGAGATATGGTAAACTGCTTTTGGACTATTGGTAGGTCTACTTAAATCATCTGGATTGTATTCAGCAATTCCAGCTTCAACAAATTGATGTAATGTAAATCTTCGAAAAGTCTCCCTGGAATTAGGGGCATAAAGTTTATCATACTTTTCTTTCGCAAATTCCATTATTGGTGTAACCCCAATTAATCTTTGTTTTGCATCTTTCCAATCAGAATCTGGTTGAATATCCGTGAGTGCAAGTAAGCAAAGAGCAGATCTTTCGTTTATCTGCGCCGAAGGAAGACGCAGGTCTTTTAAAATTTGTAAAGCTTGTTCTAATTTAACATGCATTTGAGATAGTATTTAGATAAATATCAATAAGTTCTGTGTTGATATTTTCGTGATTTTTTTCTGCCCATACACCCATTTCCGAAAGAAATTCTAGTGAAGGATACGGAATCTTTCGGAGGTCAGAAGCATTTACTTGAGTATGACCACTAAATTGTCTAAAAAAATTATCTACATAAGTTGAATTTAAATAGCTCATTAGTCCGTAGCAGATTTCGATAGAAAGTCCTGATTTATTCATATGAAAAACATTTAAATGGTTTTCGAATCCGAATAGTGGAAAGTCGAAATCTTCTGCCAATAATAAACAAGCAGAGATACGTCGTTTTTCTTCCTTTGAAGAGAACCTTTTTACTAAAACATAATTTCCTTTAGGGTAAAGTAATTTAGTTGTTGAAGAATTTGATTCGATATAGTTATATTTTTTAAAATTTGGCAGAGGCCATTGGATTTGAAATTTCGAAAAGTGAGAAGGATATAATAAAGGTATTTTAGAATCTGACGGGGTATTTGAAAGCAGGTTTTTTAATCTAAAATCTACAACCGGACCAGTCGAAACCATTAAATTTAAATCCGGTAAAGTAAATTTTTTAAAATCTACATCGGAGACTTTGTAATCGAGATTAGGAATATGAATAACCAAATCTTGATCATTTTCTTTAATTATATCCTGATAGCTATAGTTTTTCACTGAAATTTCAGAGAAGTCCGCTAAATTCGTATGTGAAATTTTTATTTTATTAGTTAATGATGTTTGCTTTGATTTTCTAACTAGATGAAGAATAACATTCTCTTGTAAAACATCATCGTCTCCAAAAGCAGATCTTCTAGAGTTTATCAGATGTATTTGTCTTATCATAGTATTCTCTAGCAAAAATTTGCGAAATGATTTATAATAGACACCGTTGCAAAAACTTCTTGGGATTATTCCTACAAGCTCACCGTTCTCTTTAAGCTTGCTTATCGATAAAAGCATAAATGCTGAATAGAGATTCACAGTATCAAGATCGAGAGATTTCAACAACGGTTTATACTTCGAAAGGCTATTTATTTTTTTATAAGGGGGATTTATGATAATGTTAGAATAATAATTTTCTAAGTTTCGTAAACGACCCAGGCAACAATCTTCAATAAAATCAGCATTAAAAATATTAAGATTTAAGTTATCTTTCTCATATAGATTAAGATTGTCCTGTAGAGTTGAAATAAACTTAGTATCTAACTCAATTGCATCGATATTTAATTTTCCGTTTGGATTTTTTTCGAAATACTGCTCTATAAATGATGATGTTAGAGAGCCAATCCCTGCACCTGGATCTAAGAGAGAAAGGTTGTCTTCGGAAAGATTTGAAAATAAAGAGGCCATGAAAGTGGCTGTTGAGAAAGGAGTAAAAAATTGACCTAAGTTGGATTTCTCAACTTTTTGAGTTGCTGAAGAGACCAATATTCGGCTTTTATCAATTTTCTCAAGGCTTTTCATTATGTCACATTGAAGGGTATTATAACTTATTATTAAAGTAAATACAATTTTGCCATTGCGGATAACGAACTAGACTTACCGAAGTTCCCCGACCCTGAGTCCCGGATACGGGACGTTAGGGACTGGCATGTAGCTTGCGCAAGCAAGGCGAATGCCAGAAGGGGAATTTGGCGTAGCCCGAGCGAGGCCTTGTGCCGAAGCGAAGCGGTAAGTCGCTGTTATGCGATAGTGCCTAATTTATTTATTAGATTTTCCCTTTGATGGCCATATGATTTTTTCTCCTGTAACTCTATTATAAATTTTATAAGCGGCATCTAAATATTCTTTATTTTCTTCAGAAGTCATTTCGAAATATTCGATTATTTGTTCCTCATTAAATGTTGGAGAATTGTGAGTTAAAGTTTCTATTATCAATTCTTGTTTATGTTTGAAATCTAAAGTATCATTGTAAAACTTTTGAATTTCTTGAAATAATTTAAAATCTAATTCAGCTATCAACAGAGCAGTTTTTTCATACCAGATGTTAGAAAATGTTGGGAAGGTTGAAGAGGAAAAATGTTCACTCGTTTCGTCTGCTACCCTAAACTGATATTTATCATTTTTTAACGTAACTATTTCATATGATAAATTCTTAAAATTTCGAAATGTGTCAATATAGTTGGAAAGAATAAACGATGAATTTCGAATATCATAAGACAATTGGTGTATTTCTTGACCTAGAAAATTCTTAATTGCATTTAATTTGTTCTTATCGTTTTTTTTTCTTTTGAAATATTCAATTATTTCTTTTGCAACAAAGATTGTTACAGCTATTGTTGCAGTTATGGGAAGAAAATTTTCAAGTTTTGGGGGCATTTTATTATTTCCTTTTTATTTTTTAGGCATTTCGCATAACGAATGAGCGGAGACGACGTTCCCCGACCCTGAGTCCCGGAACGGGACGTTAGGGACTGGTCACGTAGCTTGCGTATGCAAGCGAGTGCCAGAAGGGGAATGTGCCGCAGGCCAAGCGAGGCCGCAAGTGCCGAAGCGAAGCGTTTCCGCGATGTTACACGCAGTTTTGCTTTAATTGATGTTCTTTAATGCTTCACAAAGTTCTGATCCTATTATCTTTCCAAAAGCAAGATTTTCTTCTGGTTCATTGTTATTTAAACTAGGACCAACATATTCGATATTTTCGATAAATTCAAAATTTATTAAAGGATTAGTAATGGAATAGTGATATAGGTTGTAGTTGTGGAGTTTCTTGGAATTGTATTTTGATGAAGAATGTTTCGAAAGTTGGTCAGAATTGTTATATAAGTCTCCAGCGGATTCTTCATCATCTAAAATTAAATGAAGGTCAATTCGTTTAGGTTGATTTCCTTGATAATCGTCCGACAAAATTTGTAGTGATTCAGAAGAATTATTTAGAAATTTAGAGAAGCCAATGTATCGGTAAATTCTTTTGTTTTGTATTGAGCATTTTTTTAAAGAATCGATAATTCCAGAATATAATCCCAAACTATTTTTTTTACTTCTACCGTTAAATTTATTTTCGATGTGAATTACATACTGATTATAAGAATTATCAATTTTCTTAAGGAAATTTGTATTTGCTTTCTGGAAAGTATGTTTTGAAAAAGTGCAACTTGCGAGATATAACGCAAAAGGCAGTGTTAAGATTTTTTTCATTTCAGATGTTAAGTTTGCAAAATTGCGTGTAACGATAGAGGCTTACCGACGTTTCGTGTAGCTGAGCCTCAGTAGGAGGCGTTAGCGTAACACGAAATGTGCCTTTAGGCCGAGCGAGGGCCCCACGAGAAGCAGATTTCCACAGAAATCTGAGGCGAAGTGGATAAGGACCTGAGCGAGCGGTAAGGCGATGTTAATTGCAGTTGGTTACCTATTGAATTTGTTAGATATACGAAGTGGGCTTATCCCAAGCGCGCAAATTTTCGCTCATATTTGTTTTTCTTTAAAGCGCGCCAATCATTCATGAAGCTTGGGAACCGTGAAAAAAATAATATAATGTAGAGCGAAGTAAATCTCTTCACTCATATTTTTTTCTTTAAATCACCTGAATCTCGCACAAAACGTTAAAACCAGACCAAGATATAATTCAGAGAAACGCTATTTGTATCTCTTTGAATCTTTAAGAAAATTTGCGCGCTGATTTTTTTTGAAGAGATTTAACCAATTGCAATTAACGAACTAGTGGAGACGACGTTCCTCGTAGCTGAGCCTCGCAGAGGCGTTAGCGTCGGCGCGCCTTCTTGCGGAGCGAGAAGCGTGACGGAGAGGAATGTGCCGCAGGCCAAGCGAGGCCGTAAGTGCCGAAGCGCAGCGTTTCCACGCTGTTATACGACGTTTTCAAGTGTAAAAGTATGTTTTATATAATTAAGCAATTTAATTAATGAAATGAAATTAGAAAATATCAAATTTGATTTCGTTCTTAACAGTAATATATCCAGTCAGTAAGATTGGTATTGGAGTAAAGAATACAAATGGTGGGTTACTAATTGCTGATGAAAAAGTAATTCCCCAAGTAAGGATTGCATGTTTTTCATCAATTCTTTAAACGGGAAGATTCATGAAGATTAACGAATGTGATTTATTTGTAAAATCTAGATAATTGCATTTATATTCTTCTTGGTAAGGTGAATTTATTTTAGGTTGCTGGAGGCATTTTTCTGTGGAAATGAAATCTAGTTTCAATTCTGCTTTTTCGTTTTTAAATAGAAATCGGGAGGTGTTGTAATGGAGGTATATATTAACGCAATATTCCTTTCTTTCTAAGTCTATTCCTATGTTTTCTTTATTATATCTTATTTTTTCTTGAAGAATTATCTCTTCGCACTTAATTTCGTGTTCAGAAATCTTTTTCATTTTTCTAATTTGAATATTGATCAGTAGAGGAAGTTCCTTAAAATCCTGAAATTCTAAAAATAAGGTTCGATTAGCTTCAAATTTATTATATATATTCTCATTGAATATTTTATATTCAATATTTGATGCGCAATTGTATGAAGAAAACAAAAATATATAGAATATAAAGCGGGATTTCATATTTTCGATATGTGAATTTATTAATTTAGGTTTTTTCTAGCTGGAAAGTTTAATCTTCGAATCTTATTCCAAAAATTTAAATTCCAATATTTTATATTAGTTTTTTGAAAATGTCGTATAACGAACTAGACTAACCGACGTAGGCTGGCCCTGAGTCCCGGTTACGGGACGTTAGGGACTGGAACGACACTTGCGAATGCAAGGGGAGTGCCAGAAGCCTATGTGTCGCAGACCGAGCGAGGGCGAAGTCCCGAAGCGAAGCGGTTAGTTGCTGTTATGCGAAGTATTTTTTAAAAACCTATTCCAGCATAAATTGAAATATACGAGAATTTTGATTCTTTTCTATCTGGTTCTTGAGGGAAATTTAATTCCATTCTATATTTGTGAGGTAATCCATTAAAGTAACCTGGGTCAAAAGTATAGTGATTCCTAACTTTACTTGAATTCATTGTTCCAAATTCAAATTCAGTACCTATCAGAAAGTTTTCGAAAAATTCTTTTCGATACCCAATTCCCAAAGTAGAAAAATATCTGTCTGAATATGTGGTGATTTTAGAATAAGGTTGAACTTCGATATTCCGACCAATATAAATGAAATTTTTTTGTTCAGTAGTGAAGCTTTTTTCAACTCCAATATTTAAGCTGGCATAGAAATTTTCATAGAAGAAATATTGAGATCTAATCATGAAATATTCTCCATATCTAGATCTTGAAAATTCACCAGTTTGCATGTATCCCGAATATGCACTAGGTACAAATCTATTGTAACTTTTTGAATTTTCTCCGAAATTATATGTGAAGCCTAAGAAAAATCGATTTGTAATTCCATAAAGTATTGATATATTAATATCTTCGCTACGTCTTCTGAATTGCGTTTCGTCATATCTGCTTAAAGAATAAGGCATAATGTAAATATGAACTTTCTTACGTTCTTTGTTTTGATTTGTAATTTCCTGCGAATAAATTTCTTCGACAAGATTATTAATTATGAAGAAAAGAGTAATTAGTTTTATTATTTGTTTAGTATTCATTTAATTCAGTTTAGATTTGAAAAATATTTCGCATAACGAACTAGGCTAACCGACGTAGGCTGACCCTGAGTCCCGGAACGGGACGTTAGGGACTGGCCACGACACTTGCGCAGGCAAGGGGAGTGCCAGAAGCCTATGTGTCGCAGACCGAGCGAGGGCGGAGTCCCGAAGCGAAGCGGTTAGTCGCTGTTAGCCGCTGCGATCTACTTTTATAGAAGTTCAAATGGAATATAAAATTGATTTTTATCGAATATATTCTCGATTGGAATCTCTCTGCTTAATAAGGATTTCAATCGAAATTGAATTTCATTTGCTTCAGGATTTTGCAGATAGATTTTACTCAATCGTAAAGAATCTTTGAGTAAGTTTCTATCAATTTTCCTGTTGAAAACAGGAAAGGAATAACCTATAATTACCAGAATTTCTGTTTCTTTAAGAATATCTTTAGCTAAATCTCTATTTTTTAATACTAATTTATTATCTGATTCCCATGCAAAAGCAAATGGAACATGTACTCTTGGATTATTAAAGATTGATTCTGAATATTTTAACAGTTCTAGGATTCCATTTCTATCACTTTTTGCAAAATTATATTCTAATAAATCAGTTCTATTGCCCCAATGATAAAAAAACGAAGCTGTTCCGTTTAATTTAATTAAGTATGGCTTCTTATCATCTAAATTTTCCTCTGGCGATCGAAAGACATTCAATATCTCTAAATGGCTATTATGATGTCCATAGTTAAGTATTTCTGAAATTGATTTTTCTAGTTGCATATCATAGTTCCATGATATGAAGTTTACATTGTTAGGTAACGAAATGTCGCCATTTTTTTCATCAAGCACAGATGATAGAAAAACCTCGTAACGGTTGTCTGTTTTACGAAGTAATTGTAGGATAGTTAAGTAAATTGAAAGTGCAAATTTTAAATTTCGTAGATCATTTGACTCTGCTCTAATAGATAAAATACGAGCATATGTATCAACAGATGCATGGCTTTCAAGGGTATTTTTTAGATCTTTAAGGTAGTCGAAAAGTATATAATTTTTATTTGTTTCTGGATTTATCTGTAGTTTTGGAAAATCGACTAATCTCTCAATCCTCTTAATATAATTATTAATTAAATTGGCGATATTATCCATATCTTCAGAAAAATTCTTTACAATGGGGATACAATTGAAACTGGCTCCAGCTCCAAGAATGTAAGTAATTTTAGTATTTTCCATTATGAATTTAAATTTTGATCGTTGCGGCTAACGAACTAGCGGAGACGACGTTCCTCGTAGCTGAGCCTACGTAGTAGGCGTTAGCGTCGGCGCGTCTTCTTGCGGAGCGAGAAGCGTGACGGAGAGGAATGTGCCACAGGCCAAGCGAGGCCTCGTGCCGAAGCGAAGCGTTTCCGCGCTGTTAGGCGAAGTGCATCATGTTAATTGAAGATTTTGTAGCTCAATTATAAATTTTTCTGCTTCTTTTTTCCCAACTTTTAAATACTTGCCTTTATCGTTTTCGCTCAGTATTTCTAATCTGCCGGGGAATCTACTTGATAGCACATATGTTCCATTTTTATTAATATTTTGGTACTGTGATATATCACACGTTTCTAAAGGAACTTCTCCTCGGTTTATAATAAAGGAATGTGAAGAAGTTGGTTTATTTACAACTATTCCTAAAACTGGATAATCACTTGAAGTGAATCTGGATGCAAGGCCATTTACATTTACTGCAACGTCGCCTACTGAAAGATTTTCTGCGCACTTAACAAAAATCACATTTGTATTTTCAGTTAGTTTTTCTTTTTGTCTAAACCAATTTAAGAGATTTGCAGATAAAGATGCAAATTGTGATTCATCGTTTGCTATTGTTGTTTGTAAATGGTTAATCTTATTTATATACTTATTTTCAATTGCTTGAATTGTAGTAAGTTCTACTTCCTGCCATTTTTTTCTCATTGAGTTTCGGATTTTAAGTGTTCCAGTTCTTGCTAATTCGTTATATGATTCTGTTATAAGGACGATTAACGGCATTAATAATGAATATAAAGCTGCATAGCATATAGGAGTAATAAAATCTATTGGATATTCTTGTTTAGATTGTATTATGGTTTTGATTGGATAGGAATTTATGATTTGGAATAAGAATATCCAGTTCGTACTGATAAAGAATATAGAATAGGAAAAAAGAAAAGTGTTACCAATTCGTTCATATAATTTTCCTTTAATTGTATCTGTTATTTCGTTAAAATCCATATTACTCCAATTATTGATGCATTTCGCCTAACGATAGAGGCTTACCGACGTTTCGTGTAGCTGAGCCTCAGTAGGAGGCGTTAGCGTGACACGAAATGTGCCTTTAGGCCGAGCGAAGGCCCCACGAGAAGCAGATTTCCACAGAAATCTGAGGCGAAGTGGATAAGGACCTGAGCGAGCGGTAAGGCGATGTTAATTGCAGTTGGTTATCTATTGAATTTGTTAGAAATACGAAGTTGGCTTATCCCAAGCGCGCAAATTTTCGCTCATATTTCTTTTTCTTTAAAGCGCGCCAATCATTCATGAAGCATTGGAACCGTGAAAAAAAATAATATGAATATGAGCGAAGTAAATCTCTTCACTCATATTTTTCTCTTTTAATCACCTGAATCTCGCAAAAAACGTTCAAACCATACCTAGATATAATTCAGAGAAAAGTTATTTGTATCTCTTTGAATCTTTAAGAAAAATTGCGCGCTGATTTTTTTTTAAGAGATTTAACCAATTGCAATTAACGAACTAGACTAACCGACGTAGGCTGGCCCTGAGTCCCGGTAACGGGACGTTAGGGACTGGAACGACACTTGCGAATGCAAGGGGAGTGCCAGAAGCCTATGTGGCGCAGCCCAAGCGAGGACTCGTACTGATGCGAAGCGGTTAGTTGCTGTTATGCGACGTTTCCGAGGTAATCAATCAAATTAAGCCACGGATGGCGTTTATACTAAGCTTTTAAGAGAACAAATTCCTCTTTTTTCTTGTTTCTTCTTGGAACGGCTTTAATTTCAACATCAAAGCCACAAGCATGAACATAATCGATTAAGTAGAAATTTTAATGTCAGATCTAGACTCAATTCTAGAAACGCTTACCTGGGAAAAACCATCAACATCGGTTTGTTTGATACCTTGGTTTTGTCTTAACTCAGCGAGTTTTAGTTTGAAAATTTCTTTCTGAGCCTCAGCCTTTGCTTGGTTAATTATATCTTGCGGAACAAATTTAGCTAAGTCAGTATCTAAAGTTTTTTAATTTCTTTTTTTGTTTTTCTTAAGCATCTTACAAATCACCCAAGTATTCAGAATATAATTCTTCTGATTTTTTAATCATCACTGGATAAAACTTTTTCGAAGTCGCTTTGTTTCCGCCAATGAGTAAAATAGCATTTCTTTTAGGGTCGAAAACAAAAAAGATTCTAAAAGGTCTATTTTTGCTGTTAACTCTAAGTTCCTTAAGGTTTTTAATCTTAGATCCAGTAATAGTATCTACGTGCGGACGTCCAAGCCTAGGACCGAATTCCTTAAGAATTTCAATAGAAACTAGAATATCCTTTTTTGCGTCATTATCTAGTTCCTTGATCCAGAGAATTAGTTCCTCAGTTCTCTTTATCTCATACACTAGACGTAATATAACATAGGAGTTATATCTGTCAATAGGCTTTTTTGTTAGCTTTTTATCCTTTATTATCTCTCTAACGGGCATGGACGCCCGTTTTTAATTGGGCTCTCGGAAATGTTCGCATAACGAACTAGGGGAGACGACGTTCCTCGTAGCTGAGCCTCTGAAAGAGGCGTTAGCGTCGGCGCGTCTTCTTGCGTAGCGAGAAGCGTGACGGAGAGGAATGTGGCGCAGCCCAAGCGAGGCCTCGTGCCGAAGCGAAGCGTTTCCCCGCTGTTATGCGCTGTGTCCAATGTATAAAGAATAAATGTAAATTAAAGATTTAAAACCTAATTCTTCAAATTTTTCTCGTTTTGAATTGTAGGTTTCATCAGACATTCTGCTTAATCATGATATATTCATTTTGAAAATAAATATTTTGATCTTTCAGTTTGCAATTTATTAATTATTTTTTTATATTGAGTATTGAGTTCAATATCATTTATTTCATTTCTATAGATAAAATATTATTTCAATGGATCAGTCAATAAATCAGGAAAATTTTTCACCAAGTAATACTTTGATTTCTATTAACTTTATCTAAATTTTCCATATTTTGAAAATAGAAATATATGAATAAATATAGAAATTCAATTTGAAAATTCAAGTTTTTCAATTTCGATTTTAAATCTAGAAAGAATTGTCCTCTATCGTTTATAATTATTAAATTATGATCTTTATTTGACAATTCAACAATAGGCCCCCATACCCGGACCAACAGTTTTTTGAATAAAATTTGAATTTAGATTTTTTCAAGTTCTGATTTGTAAGATTCGATATAATTTTATTAAATTTTATTTCGAAAGGAATCGTAAAAGTTCATATTTATAAAGTTTTATTGTGAGCTAGATTTGTTGCTTTAAGAGCGAAATTTTTTTTCTTAATTCATTTTTTTGGACATTGCGCATAACGAACTAGACT
>NZ_AOGZ02000011.1 GCF_000332515.2 Leptospira wolbachii serovar Codice str. CDC | reverse complement strand
GCAATTAACGAACTAGACTAACCGACGTAGGCTGGCCCTGAGTCCCGAACGGGACGTTAGGGACTGGCCACGACACTTGCGCCGGCAAGGGGAGTGCCAGAAGCCTATGTGGCGCAGCCCAAGCGAGGGCGAAGTCCCGAAGCGAAGCGGTTAGTTGCTGTTATACGACGGTCAGCATATTAACTAATCCAGTTTTCTATTTTAAGTTCTTTAATTCTCTTAAATTCTTTTTCATTGTTCGTAACAATTATAATGTCATTGGCGATAGCTTGAGAAGCGATGAGTAAGTCATAGGGACCTATAATTTCTCCTTTCTTTTCTAGTCTTGTTCTAATAGATCCAGCTATCGAAGCAGCTTCAGAGTCGAAAGGAATCATATTTAGATAACCAAGAAATTCATTAAGAGTTTTTTGGTTTTGATCAGATTTTTGACTTTTTTGAACACCATATTTTAATTCGAATTCAGTAATGGTTGAAATGAAAATGTTATCTAAGCTAACTTTTTTAAATTTTTGATAAACATTTTCAGGTTTTTTATTAATGATATAGATGCAAGTATTTGTATCTAACAAATACTGATTCATATCGAATTTCTCTTATCAAAAGAGTCCGGCTGATTTCTTTCAATTTGAAAATCATCTGAAAAATCATTGAGTGATTTCCATAATCTATCAACAGCATCATCGATTGGAGATATGATAACACAATTTCCATCTTTTCTGATGTAGACTTCTTTTCCCTTGAATCTAAATTCTTTTGGGAGTCTTACCGCTTGACTATCACCGTTTTTGAATAATTTTGCACGATTCATATATATAATTAAGTATATATATTTTTATTTGTCAATTCATAAAAATGAATATTTTCCCTAGGCTACCTATGTTCCGAGGTATACATTTGCTGACTTTCGTATAACGAACTAGGCTAACCGACGTAGGCTGGCCCTGAGTCCCGGAACGGGACGTTAGGGACTGGTCACGACACTTGCGAATGCAAGGGGAGTGCCAGAAGCCTATGTGTCGCAGACCGAGCGAGGGCGAAGTCCCGAAGCGAAGCGGTTAGATGCTGTTATACGACGTGCTTGGGTTTAACTGGCTTTAAGTTCTTTATATTTTTTTATTGCTCTTAACTCATTTTTCAATTCATACTGTTTTATTTCTAAATCATAATGAGCTTGAATAGAGAGCCAGAACTCAGGAGAATTTCCGAAGAATTTAGAGAATCGTAAAGCCGTATCTGCAGTGATTGCTCTTTTTCTATGAATAATTTCACTAATTCTTTTTTGATCGATAAGGGTACTTTGTGCCAGTTTATAAGCAGATAATTCCATAGGTTTAAGAAAGTCTTCTAAGAGAATTTCCCCAGGATGAATGTTCATAAGTTCTTTATTCATACAGAATCTCCTTAATGATAATCTACAATTTCAACGTTTTCGACAGAGCCATTATTCCAGTTAAAACAGATTCTATATTTCATATTAATACTTATTGAATGTTGCCCAGATCGGTCGTCAGTAAGCTGGTGCAGTCTATTTCCGGGTGGTGTCTTTAAATCGTCTAGATTTTTAGCACTATCGATATGGATCATTTTCCTTCTAGCGGTTCTTTGAATATCCTTTGGAAATTTTTTAGATAAAGCACCATTCCAAATAGCTTCAGTTTCTTTATCTCTGAAGGATTTTATCACAAGTCAATGCTGGTGTATTAGGATACTAGTGTCAAGCGCTATTAGTGGTAATTGAGAGATATTTTGATTAAAGGAAATGACCTCAAATGAAGACTTTTCTGCATTTCTTACCTTGTCTGTATCAAACAGATTTGAAATTTAAAAGTTTATATTTCCAAGCATGTCGTATAACGAACTAGACTAACCGACGTAGGCTGGCCCTGAGTCCCGAACGGGACGTTAGGGACTGGCCACGAGACTTGCGGATGCAAGGGGAGTGCCAGAAGCCTATGTGGCGCAGCCCAAGCGAGGGCTCGTCCCGAAGCGAAGCGGTTAGTTGCTGTTATTTGCAGTGTGGCATTTCGTAAGGATTCGAGCATTTATCGAAATTTCTTTTTATTTACTTTTCATTTTCTATTTTTATTAGAAAAGAGACAGATATGGAATGTGATACATATACAAATTTTGGAACAGTTGCTTTAGTGTTTATTGGGTTTGCCCAAGTTTTTATTCTCTTTATTCAGCATCGACATAATCAAATAGTATTAATTGAAGAGTATCGTAGACAATTTCTAACTATTAAATTAGATCTTGGTGTATTAGTATTTATAGGAAGAAGCCCGGATGAGTATTACCAGATATTACCGAAAGATGAAATTGTAAAGTTAAAAAATATCTCATCAAGATCGGATGATAACTCGCCAACAATATGGGCATTGGATTCTGCAAAGGCTTTCTTTCCTTATTTTAGTGGTGTATGTTTGAAAATTCTACAAGGGCAACTGAACATTCAAGATATATATCCATTATTTGGGTCTGAGTTGTTACGGCATAGTTTGCCGTTAAAAAAACTCTTGGAGAATTTTCATAATGATCACTTTCCAGTTAGTAAAGTTCATTTGAGTATTCGTTCAGAAATACAATCATGGCTGTTATATCATGACGGTATGCGTCGAAGATGCTTAATTTTACTAGATTTACTTTGGGCTGAAGCTTCAAGATTGGAAGATTTAGCTCCATCTGATTTAATTTCAGCTGCGAATAAAAAGAGAAAAACTGGTGAAATCAATAGAAGTAGGTTGTTCGAGGAGGCTAAAAGGATTAATAGACCTTTAATTCCGTTTAGAGAATATTTATTATCAGATTTTCTTAAACATAGTGAATATAAGAGAGGTCGTTTCTTAAAAGGTCTCGATAGTAATCTTCTAAGAGCCCTTGATGAAAGATGGACTGAAAATCTTCAGGGTAAGTCTTTATAAAATAATTTTGCCACATTGCAAATAACGAAATAGGCTTCTCGACGTTTGCGGTCCTGGAGCGCGCTAAACGCGCGGAAGGATTGGAACGAAGGCTTGAGTGAGCATTAGCGAACGATCACAAGCCGAGTGACAAAGCAAATGTGCCGGAGGCCAAGCGAGAGTTGCGAAGCAATCTCGAAGCGCCGCGAGAAGCCGTTGTTATACGCAGTTCTGAATTTATAACCAATTTATCCAGTATAATGTATTTTTAAGCCAAATAGTAGAATCAGGTAGTTTGTTTAATATTCTTTCAATTTCATTTGATGTTAAAACTATAGGATCTTTAATAGTCGACCAAATGCAGAAGTAAAAATCTGACTTATTGTCGAAATGTTTTCTTTCAATTTTTAATTTTATTTGAACAGATAATGAATCGTTTTCTTTAATTGTTTTAGAATGAAAAATTAAATCTTTTTTGCTTAGATTTTTGCAAAATAAATCAAAATTTTTAATGAATCCACCTTTATATGCAGGTACGAAAAATCCAATTTCTTCTAGAATTTTTGCAATTAATGTTTCAAATTCTAAACTTGAAAGACATTGTAACTTTCGATCAAAATTTATTATAGTTTGGTTTGATCGAGAAATGCAATATTTAATAGCGCTAAGATTTCCGTAGTATTTTTCATTATTTAAGTCTCTGAATGTACCTGACGAAATATATCTGTTTGATTTTATTGAAACTAAAACAAGCGGACATTCTTTTATTTTTATTTTCTTTAATATTTCAATTCTGATATATTTGATATTTTCATTCTTATATTCTAGTTCATTTATTTCAAAACCTTCTATTACTTCCGATATAGGTTTATACAAATAAACGTCTTTTTCTCCTATAGAGATTATAATTGATTCTTCGTTAATACTTTTATCAAAAGTATCTACAAACAATTTAGCATCTCTATATGCCTGTGGATGTAAATTATGGATTTCTTTATTATTTTTTCGAATTGAATCTATAGTAGATTTTCCATAAAAAATTGGTGCAATGTTTTTCTCGGCTATCCAAAGATCGACTTGAGATTTGCTATTTAGATTTATGTTTAAAAAATAGTATTTCATTTTTTCAGAATTGCGTATAACGAACTAGGCTTACTGAAGTTGTCCGACCCTGAGTCCCGTACGGGACGTTAGGGACTGGCACGTAGCTTGCGTTTGCAAGCGAGTGACAGGAGGACAATTTGGCGTAGCCCGAGCGAGGGCGCAAGTCCCGAAGCGAAGCAGTAAGCCGCTGTTATACGACGTAGCCTATTGTTAGATATTAAGTTTAGCTAAAGATTCTAATATTTTCTTAATCTCTTTTAACTTGTATTGTCCTTCGGCGACTCCGATTACGAAGTCATACAATATCTCATTTGAATCAAGTATTTCGTATCCGTTAATATCGAGAAAGACTAATGAAGAAGCCAATGCTACTCGTTTATTTCCATCCAAAAAAGGATGATTTTTGCATAAGTAATATAAATATGCAGCAGCTCTATCGAATAGAGAAGGATGTAAGCTGATACCATCAAAAGTAGTCATTGGTTGGTTAATGGCTGATTCAAGAAGTCCGTGATCGCGAATGCCAGTTGCTCCGCCATAGAGTTCGATTTGATTTTTGTGGATAAGAATTACATCCTCAATAGAGAGGAATATAGTTTCATCCAGCATTACTGCGCAAGTTTTTTGAGTGTCTTGCCGTGAGCTTTATTAATCTTTTCAATAGATTTGGTAATACTCTTTTCTATGGGTTTTATAATCAAAGATTTGCCATCAGTAGTAACTTCGAGAGTCGAATTTTGATCAATTTTTAAAAGTTCAAGAATCGGTTTCTCAATAACTAAGGCGGAGCTGTTCCCGTGTTGTACTAATTTTTTTAACATGTTTATCCTGTAGTAACAATGTTGTAACATTGTGTAATCAATTTCAATCAGAAATTTCAGTATTTTTTATTCGAAATGTTAAAGAAAATTCTAACTTGAATTTTGGTCTCTTTCGCAGTTATTGATCTTTTATCTGTCTTTTTTGCTAATTTTCATGTTAAAGATTAATTTTTAGGCTATGTCGTATAACGAACTAGGCTTACCGACGTTTCGTGTAGCTGAGCCTCTGTAAGAGGCGTTAGCGCAACACGGAATGTGCCTTTAGGCCGAGCGAGGGCCCCACGAGATCCAGATTTTCTCAGAAATCTGAGGCGAAGTGGAAAAGTGCCCGAGCGAGCGGTAAGCCGCTGTTAATTGCAGTTAGTTAGTATATAAAAAGAGTTTGGTCGAAAGAGTAATTAATCTAGCGCAAATTTTCTCTTAATTTCTAAAGCGTTAAAGAATAAACTTCACTTTCATGGAGAGAAACGCTCTAATTGTTCTCTTCCAAAGCTTAAATCGACAACAGCCTCTTAAAAAAATTTGCGCGTTTTCTTCATTTAAGCAACTAATTGCAATTAACGATAGAGGCTTACCGACGTTTCGTGTAGCTGAGCCTCAGTAGGAGGCGTTAGCGTAACACGAAATGTGCCTTTAGGCCGAGCGAAGGCCCCACGAGATCCAGATTTCCACAGAAATCTGAGGCGAAGTGGATAAGGACCTGAGCGAGCGGTAAGGCGATGTTAATTGCAGTTGGTTATCTATTGAATTTGTTAGAAATACGAAGTGGCTTATCCCAAGCGCGCAAATTTTCGTTCTTATTTCTTTTTCTTTAAAGCGCGCCGATCATTCATGAAGCATGGGAACCGTGAAAAAAAATAATATGAATATGAGCGAAGTAAATCTCTTCACTCATATTTTTTCTTTAAATCACCTGAATCTCGTACAAAACGTTCAAGCCAGAGCAAGCTATAATTCAGAGAAAAGTTATTTGTATCTTTTTGAATCTTTAAGAAAATTTGCGCGCTGATTTTTTTTCAAGAGATTTAACCAATTGCAATTAACGAACTAGACTAACCGACGTAGGCTGACCCTGAGTCCCCGAAGGGGACGTTAGGGATTGGCGCGACGCTTGCGTAAGCAAGAGGAGTGACAAAAGCCTATGTGTCGGAGACCGAACGAGGGCGCAAGTCCCGAAGTGAAGCGGTTAGTTGCTGTTATACGAAGGTTCGCATTTACTTCCAATTATATCTTCCGATATTTAAACCATCTTTTTTAGCTGCAGTTGCTAGATTATCGTCCGCGCTGAGAAAGAAAGTTTCTTC
>NZ_AOGZ02000010.1 GCF_000332515.2 Leptospira wolbachii serovar Codice str. CDC | reverse complement strand
GGAAATTCTCTGAGTTCTGGCTCTCTATTCAAGCTCATTATGATTTAGAAATAAAACAGTATGAATTGAAAAATGAGTTAAGAGCAATAAAAAAATTATAAAGAGCGTAGACTAGCCAGTTAAACCCAAGCACGTCGTATAACAGCATCTAACCGCTTCGCTTCGGGACTTCGCCCTCGCTCGGTCTGCGACACATAGGCTTCTGGCACTCCCCTTGCCTTCGCAAGTGTCGTGACCAGTCCCTAACGTCCCGTTCCGGGACTCAGGGCCAGCCTACGTCGGTTAGCCTAGTTCGTTATACGACATTTGTAAAATTAATTATGAATAACAAAAAAAACAAAGACTATATCAATTTAATTTTTAAAGAACTAGCAAATCTAGATTCAGAAATTGACAGTGGTTTATATATCTTAAATCATCCTAACTATAGCAATCAAAGTGATTCAATTCAAAAAGAAATTCAAATGGATATGGATGAAAAAATTCTATTATTGGTAGATATTCTTTTTCGTAAAATTCGCTTTTTCCTTGAAATAAATAACCTTCATAATGAATTATTGGAATTTGATAAGGAATACTTCCTTAACCGTCACGATTTAAAATTTTTGTGGAAATCAAATTATGATCATGAAAGTGATACAATATATGGCGAAATTTGCCCAAGCATACGTAGGCTTCTAATTCCTATAAAAGAATATTTTTCTGATGATCCTCCTTCTCCTTCAGAAATTACTGATGCTGTATCCTTAACTAACAGAAAAACTTTAGAGAATATTTTAAATTCGACAGGCTACATTCTAAAATTATTAAATATTCAACCGACTACCGAACCACAAGTTTACAATGGAATAAAAGAGCACTTGAAACTCGTTCTCCCGGATATCATAGATGATAAAACTTTTAATTTTTCACAAAAATTGAAAACTTATATCCCTGATTTTAGTTCTGTAAAATGTGAATCCGTAGTAGAATATAAGTACATTAAATCCGAAGAAGATTTAAAGAAATCCATAGATGATCTTTGTGCAGATTCGAAAGCTTACAAAACCAATACAGAAATAAAATATATATATGTAGTTTTTTATATGAAAAAATATATTAAGTCCGTGGGAGAACTTGAAGAATACTGGAAAGAAAAACAATTTCCTAATTTTTGGAAAAGTATATATATTTATGAAAATCTTAATACCTAATAATTATATAATACAAACGTCGTATAACAGCGACTTACCGCTACGCTTCGGCACAAGGCCTCGCTCGGGCTACGCCAAATTCCCTTTCTGTCACTCGTTTGCATCCGCAAACTCCGTGCCAGTCCCTAACGTCCCGTCGGGACTCAGGGTCAGGGAACTTCGGTAAGTCTAGTTCGTTATGCGAAAGTCGTAACTGTATGCCTCAGGACATGGGTAACACTTTTGTAGCAAGACATAGGTAACACTTTCAGGTTTCTAATCCCTTTAGATCACCTTTACAGGAGGGCTTTGGGATGCCTTGGAAGGAGAATAATACCGTGGATTTAAGATTTCAATTTGTTCTGGATAGCTTCCAGAATGACGTCAATTTTACTCAGCTTTGTGCTCAGTATGGCATCTCTACTAAGTGTGGATACAAGTGGAAAGAAAGGTTCTTGAAGGAAGGGAGAGATGGTCTTCTGGATAAGAAGAGAACTCCTAAGAACTCTCCCGCTAAGATTGCAGAAGAAACAATTCTAGAAATCATTAAGATCAAAAATAACAAGAAGTTCTGGGGTGCTAAGAAAATACTCGAACTCTATAAAGCTAAATTCCCAGATAGAAGACCTCCTAACAGATCTACCGTTGAACGCATTCTTAAGAAGGCAGGCCTACTTGAGAAAAAAAAGAATTAGAAGACCAATTAATTCAGGACAACGAATCTCTATGCCGGAGAAAGCGACCCATCCGAATCATATTTGGACCGTTGACTTCAAAGGATGGTGGTATACTCCGGACAGGGAAAAAATAAAATCCTCTCACAGTCAGAGATGATTTTTCTAAATACATACTATCCATTAAGACCCTTTCCAAAGGCGATATTCCTTCCGTTAAAGCTGAATTTATTAGGTTATTTAAGATCTATGGATTACCAGAAATCATTCGCTCCGACAACGGACCGCCTTTCGCTTCTATGCAGTCTCTTTGGGGACTCACTAAACTCTCTGTTTGGTGGCTCTCTCTAGGTATCAAGCTCGATCGCATTCAACCAGGTAAACCTTACCAAAATGGCGCTCATGAAAGAATGCATAGAGACATGGCTCGAGAACTACAACATGAAATCGTTGGTAACATCACTCTCTTCCAAAAACTCTTCGATAAATGGAGAATTGAATTCAATAGAGAAAGACCACACGAAGCTCTTAACATGAAAACTCCAGAACAAATCTATGTTAAATCGGAAAAACTTTTTGATCCGAACGCTGAACTTCTAATCGCCTATCCGTTTGGATTCAAGCAAAGACATGTTAACGATCGCGGTTACATCAATTACAATGGAAATCTCATCATGATCGGAAATCCTTTTAACGGGTTTAATGTCGGTATTAAAAAAGAATACGATTCCGTTTCTATTTGGTTCGGAAATAATAAGTTAGGTAATCTCGATCAAAATTTATTCTTGATTAATCCTGATTCCAATTCATATAAAGTTCATAAACCAAGGAAGGTTCTAAAAAGTACTACCCTTCTCCTGACGCATGAACGTTACCCATGTCTTGAAGTCATACCGGGAAGAGTCGCCGCATCCGTGCGGCGTTTTATAAGAAAAAAAACCCAGAAATAAACAATTTGACAAATATACAAATCTTGTATATGATGGGAAATTATGAATCAGACTGTTAATATCTCTTTCGAAAAAGCTACTTTTAAAAGAAATTGATAAAATTGCAAAAAAAAGACACAGATCCAGATCCGAACTGATTCGTGAAGCTGCAAGGTCTTATATTGAGAAAAAATCTAAGTGGCAAGCTATCTTCGATTTTGCTTCAAAAACTATCGATAAATCAAATCTTAAAGAAGCTGACATTTTTGATGAAATTAAAGCAGTTAGAAGAAATAAAAAAGCTTCTTAATGTTAAGAGTTCTTTTAGATACTAACATATATATTTCTGCAATCTTGTTCAACGGAAAGCCTAGAATGGTTTTCCAAGATTTACTTGATGATTATTTTTACTGGATATATCTCGAATGAAATTCTGGATGAATTAGAGGAAACTTTAGCTAAACCTAAGTTCAAGCTACCTAATGACTTCATACAATTTACAATTGCGGAAATCAGAAGTGCTACCACAATAATTAAAAACAAACCTCTTAAAGACTATTTGAATTTGAGAGATCGAGACAATTTCCATATTCTTGAAACTGCTTTCTCAGCAAATGTTGATTTATTAATAACAGGTGATAAAGATCTTTTAACTTTAGAAAAAATTAAGGGTCTAAAAATCATTACTCCTGATGAATACTTAAAAATCAAAGAGGATATGAGCTAAGATTGCGACATCCGTGTCGCTCCCCGCAACGTCGCATAACAGCAACTAACCGCTTCGCTTCGGGACGAGCCCTCGCTTGGGCTGCGCCACATAGGCTTCTGGCACTCCCCTTGCTTGCGCAAGTGTCGTTCCAGTCCCTAACGTCCCGTTTCCGGGACTCAGGGCCAGCCTACGTCGGTTAGTCTAGTTCGTTAATTGCAATTGGTTAAATCTCTTCAAAAAAAATCAGCGCGCAATTTTTCTTAAAGATTCAAAGAGATACAAATAACTTTTCTCTCAATTATATCTAGGTATGGTTTGAACGTTTTGTGCGAGATTCAGGTGATTAAAAGAGAAAAATATAAGTGAAGAGATTTACTTCGCTCATATTCATATTATTTTTTTTCACTGTTCCAATGCTTCATGAGTGATTGGCGCGCTTTAAAGAAAAAGAAATATGAGCGAAAATTTGCGCGCTTGGGATTAGCCAACTTCGTATTTCTAACAAATTCAATAGATAACCAACTGCAATTAACATCGCCTTACCGCTCGCTCAGGTCCTTATCCACTTCGACTCAGATTTCTGTGGAAATCTGCTTCTCGTGGGGCCTTCGCTCGGCCTAAAGGCACATTCCGTGTCACGCTAACGCCTCCTACTGAGGCTCAGCTACACGAAACGTCGGTAAGCCTCTATCGTTATACGACATCTGAAAAATTTCACCTAAACCTATAAATAAAGATTGACTTAACATCATAAATGATGTATTTTGGATTGTGTCAAAGAAATGGAAAATTATATACTTTTCGGAAAACAAAGACGCTATATCTGAAATAGAAATTTTCATAAATTCAAAAGATGAGAGAAACCAGGCAAAAATATTTGCTTGGTTGGATAAACTAACTGAATTGGGACCTAATTTACCTAGGCCATATGCAGATTTACTGATTGATGGGATTCATGAATTACGAATTAAGCTTTCTGGTTCACAGATAAGAATTCTCTATTTCTTTTGTTACAAAAATTATATAATTCTTACCAATCAATTCGTTAAGAATACTGATAAAGTACCAAAAGCTGAAATTAAAAAAGCTATTAATAGAAGAGACTATTTCCTAACTAAATATTCAGAAAAAAACTTAAAGGAGTTAAAGTTATGAGATCTTTCAAAACACATTTAGACATTAAGTTAAAGAATAAATCTTTTAAGGAAAAATTTGAAGAAGAAATGGAACTTGTTAATATCTCTATTGAGCTACAATCTTTGAGAGAGAAAAAAGGATTATCCCAATCTGATTTAGCAAAAAAAGCTCATGTTACTCAGCAACAGCTTTCTAAGATAGAAAATGGTGTGAATTGCAACTTATCCACTTTTTTAAAAGTTTGTCATGCACTAGATTTAGAAATTTCTATTAAAAACAGAAAACTTACTGCTTAGTTTCAGACGTCGTATAACAGCGGGGAAACGCTTCGCTTCGGCACGAGGCCTCGCTTGGGCTGCGCCACATTCCTCTCCGTCACGCTTCTCGCTCCGCAAGAAGACGCGCCGACGCTAACGCCTTCTACGAAGGCTCAGCTACGAGGAACGTCGTCTCCCCTAGTTCGTTATACGTAATGCCTTAGATTAAATCAAAAAAATGAATACCGAATCTGAAGAATATTATAATAATGATGATCTTGGCTTATATCTTACACTAATTCAAAATGTCTATATGACATTTAACCCAGAAAGGAAATTAGTATTTAATATAGTTAAACCGCTTAATTTCACGGAAAAACCTTTGAAATGGATTAAAGGTAAACTCATATTTAAAAATATTTACTTTTGTGATTTAAATTTCATAAATGAATATTACGAATATCCTGAATTTTACAGAAGTGCAATTCTAACAGAAAGTAATTTGATTATGGAAACAGCAATCAAACTAAATCGACTAAATAAGAAAATTAATTCTCCACTAATACATTATTATCTATTTACTCTTCAAGGAGATAAGGAAATTGAAATAAACATTATAAGTGAATCATATGAATTAAAACTAAATTCTGAATCAAAACTTCTGGACGAATTTGAAGGATTTGATAATTAGAGTCATTATAACTTTCTAAACACTATATCCAATATCAATTCAAACACTTCCTTACTTTGAGAATCTAATAACAATAATTTCTAAATTACTAAAATTAATTTGAAATATCCTTTTATAGCCAATCTAAATATATCATTGATAAAATTCGGCACTACGTATAACAGCGACTAACCGCTTCGCTTCGGGACTTCGCCCTCGCTTGAGCTACGCCACATAGGCTTCTGGCACTCCCCTTGCCTTCGCAAGTGTCGTTCCAGTCCCTAACGTCCCGTTGGGACTCAGGGCCAGCCTACGTCGGTTAGTCTAGTTCGTTATGCGCAATATCATAATCATTATGAAAACAAAAAATACTACCACAATTTTTTTTCTATTACTTAGCATACAAATCTATTCACAAGATTTAGTTAAACAAACAAATAAGTTAATTTCTAACGATAACAAATACATAATTGAAACTTCTTATTCAGACCATGATCCTGATTGTAAAAAACAACTTGGCGCAATTTTTGATCTTCCACGAAATCAATGGATATGCCAATTTAATATTAAAAATATAGCTGAAAACAAAATAGAATACTCAGTAAAAGCTGGTGATTTCGAAAAGGGAAAAAAAAATTGTTATACTCCTAATTTTGAATTAGGTATCGGATACGGTTTTGATTATTGGACATTAGAAAATAAAATTGTATATACCCAACAATCAGGTTGGTTTTCTGCAAATGAAGATTCTAAGGTAACTTATGAATTTGATTGGAAAAAATGTAATCTTTTAAAACTTGGAGCATTCCAATTTTACCCGCTAGATTACGATCAACGAATAGGTACAATCTATTTCCTATCATCTTCAAAAAAGCACTATATTTTATTTCATGACGGACAACGAGATATAGGATATGTTGGTAAATTAAAATCTGATGTAATGTTGGATATAAATGAATTCTTTAACTTTAATAAAAAATGCAAGAAAAGACTTAATGAAAATATTGAAATCTTATTTGAAACTAAATCAGGTAATATCAAATCCTCATACTCTTTCCCAATTGCAATAGTCGAATTTTCAAATCAGAAAATAAAAATCGACTTGATTAACGACAAAATAGAAATAGACCAATGATACTGCGCATAACAGCAACTAACCGCTTCGCTTCGGGACTTCGCCCTCGCTTGGGCTGCGCCACATAGGCTTCTGGCACTCCCCTTGCATTCGCAAGTGTCGTGGCCAGTCCCTAACGTCCCGTTCGGGACTCAGGGCCAGCCTACGTCGGTTAGTCTAGTTCGTTAGTTGCAATGGGTAAAAGTCTATTCCTAATAAGACAAAATGAATAACTATTACCTTGACAACTTGTCAACTTAAACTAAAATACATATATTATGAAATCTTACCCTGTTGGTGAACTAAAAACTCATTTTTCCGAAGTCCTTGAATATGTTAAAAATGGAGAAAAAGTAGGTATTCTTTTTGGAAAAAACAAAAAAACAATCGCTATGATTGTTCCTGTTAATGAAAAAAAAGATTTAAAAAGAAAAATCGGCCTAATGGACGGAAAGGTCAAAATTTCCTTTGATAAAGATTTTTCCATTACTGAGGATGAGTTCTTAAATATATAAATGGCATTCCTTTTAGACACACATGCTTTACTCTGGGTCATTGGGGACTCAAAACAATTAAGTAAAAAAATAACTTCTATCATTCAAGACCAAAATAATCAAATTTTAGTTAGCTCAATTTCTCTATGGGAAATCTCTTTAAAATATAAACTTGGTAAACTGAAACTATCGGGTTTTAAACCTGAAGATATTCCTATTTTTTTGGAAAAATTAAATATAAATACAATTGAATTAACTCTACTAGATGCATCTTCCTATCATAACCTAAAAGAAGATTTTCATAGAGATCCATTTGATCGAATGCTCATTTGGCAATGCATCTCAAGAAAACTAACATTAATTTCTAAAGATTCTGAAATGAAGAAATATAAAGTATCTGGTTTAAAAACTATTTGGAATTAATTACCCACTGCAACTAACAGCGACTTACCGCTACGCTTCGGCACAAGGCCTCGCTCGGCCTACGGCAAATTCCCTTTCTGTCACTCGCTCGCATGCGCAAGCTTCGTGCCAGCCCCTAACGTCCCTTCGGGACTCAGGGTCAGGGAACTTCGGTAAGTCTAGTTCGTTATGCGTAATGACCTAAAGTATCCCTTAGGACATGGGTAACAAAAATATTAACGAAAAGGAAAAAATTAGAATTTCTTAACTTTTACCATTGTGACAAAAAAACTGAACTTGACTTATGCATAGAAAATAATAAAATTATGCATAAGATGAGAACAACAATAGATATACCAGAAGAGCTAGTTTTAGAAGCGATGAAACTTACTCACATCAAAACCAAAACAGACGTAATTAAAGAAGGTTTAAATACATTAATTAGAAAAGAAAAGTTGAAAAACCTGAAAAATTTCAAAGGAACCATCGATCTTGATATAAATCTTAATGAATTAAGAAAAAGATGAATCAGGTTTTATTAGATTCTTCCGTTTGGATCGAATATTTTAGAGATTCCAATGCCAAAGTCTCTTCAGAGGTTGATAAATTGATCGATATAGGAAATATTTTTACAAATCAATTAATTTTGACTGAAATAATCCCTTATCTTAAAGTCAAAAAACAAAATCAATTAATTCAAATACTGGAATCAATTGAAAGTTTTGAAATGTCTATAGATTGGAAACAAATTATCGAATTTCAGATAACAAACCTCAAACACGGAATCAATAAAATTGGCATTCCGGATTTACTGATTCTTCAAAATACTATTCAAAATCAATGCAGTCTATTCACTTTGGATAAACATTTCAAACTAATGAGCAAAGTCCATAAGCTTGATCTTTATAATTAGGTCACTACGCATAACAGCAGCTAACCACTTCGCTTCGGGACTGCGCCCTCGCTCGGCCTGCGGCACATAGGCTTCTGGCACTCCCCTTGCCTACGCAAGTGTCGTTCCAGTCCCTAACGTCCCGTCCCGGGACTCAGGGCCAGCCTACGTCGGTTAGTCTAGTTCGTTAATTGCAATAGGTTGAATCATACAAAAAAAGCGCGCGAAAATTTTCTTTAGAAAGGGTTGAGGAATTAATATATTACTGCCTTTTAGTAGCGGAGACTCTCTTCAAAGATTCTTTTATTAAACTGTGATTTGCAAACGATATATATTTTTCCATTAAACGAATAAAAATGAGTTTTTAATTCGCTAGTTCCAATATAAATTTATAAGAAAACGCGTAGACTCGGATCGAAAATTTTCGCGCTTGATGAGATTTCCCTTTCGAATAATATCTATACCAATAGAAACCTACTGCAATTAACATCCGCTTACCGCTACGCTTCGGCACTCACGGCCTCGCTCGGTCTGCGACACATTCCTCTCCTGCACGATTTTTTGCCTCCGCAAAAATCGCGCCGACGCTAACGCCTCCTACAGAGGCTCAGCTTCGAGGAACGTCGGTAAGCTTTTTCGTTATGCGCAAACGTGTAAACTTAATATTAAAACCCATTAAATTTAAAGGAAAAAAATAAATGTCAAAACTAAATGTAGATCAAAAAACTATCTTCGAGCTTCTCTCCGACAAAAAGGCAGATTTTCTAATACCAGACTATCAAAGACCATATGCTTGGAATGAGGAGCAATGCC
>NZ_AOGZ02000009.1 GCF_000332515.2 Leptospira wolbachii serovar Codice str. CDC | reverse complement strand
CCAACGATTTCATGTTGTAGTTCTCGAGCCATGTCTCTATGCATTCTTTCATGAGCGCCATTTTGGTAAGGTTTACCTGGTTGAATGCGATCGAGCTTGATACCTAGAGAGAGCCACCAAACAGACGCGTAGACTGAGTCCCCAAAGAGACTGCATAGAAGCGAAAGGCGGTCCGTTGTCGGAGCGAATGATTTCTGGTAATCCATAGATCTTAAATAACCTAATAAATTCAGCTTTAACGGAAGGAATATCGCCTTTGGAAAGGGTCTTAATGGATAGTATGTATTTAGAAAAATCATCTCTGACTGTGAGAGGATTTATTTTTTCCCTGTCCGGAGTATACCACCATCCTTTGAAGTCAACGGTCCAAATATGATTCGGATGGGTCGCTTTCTCCGGCATAGAGATTCGTTGTCCTGAATTAATTGGTCTTCTATTCTTTTTTTTCTCAAGTAGGCCTGCCTTCTTAAGAATGCGTTCAACGGTAGATCTGTTAGGAGGTCTTCTATCTGGGAATTTAGCTTTATAGAGTTCGAGTATTTTCTTAGCACCCCAGAACTTCTTGTTATTTTTGATCTTAATGATTTCTAGAATTGTTTCTTCTGCAATCTTAGCGGGAGAGTTCTTAGGAGTTCTCTTCTTATCCAGAAGACCATCTCTCCCTTCCTTCAAGAACCTTTCTTTCCACTTGTATCCACACTTAGTAGAGATGCCATACTGAGCACAAAGCTGAGTAAAATTGACGTCATTCTGGAAGCTATCCAGAACAAATTGAAATCTTAAATCCACGGTATTATTCTCCTTCCAAGGCATCCCAAAGCCCTCCTGTAAAGGTGATCTAAAGGGATTAGAAACCTGAAAGTGTTACCTATGTCTTGCTACAAAAGTGTTACCCATGTCCTGAGGCATACATTCCCAAACTTGCGCATAACGAACTAGACTAACCGACGTAGGCTGGCCCTGAGTCCCGAACGGGACGTTAGGGACTGGAACGACACTTGCGTAGGCAAGGGGAGTGCCAGAAGCCTATGTGGCGCAGCCCAAGCGAGGGCTCGTCCCGAAGCGAAGCGGTTAGTCGCTGTTATGCGAAGTAAATTTATTTACCATAGCATTTCAAATTTAAAAAAATCACAAATATACCTATCGAAATCAATGGATATAGGAGAATTTTTAACAGAAATTTTCCTTTGTTTTCTATTTCGATATTAATAAAGATAATTTTAATAGATGAAAAATTTAAATACATAAACAATGAAAGAAAAATTAGAATAATAAGAATATTTAGAAAAAATTCTTCAGTGATTTCTTTTGTATCTGTTATAATTGAGGTTAAAAAAATTAATAGTGATAAGATTAAATAATCAAAAATATTAGTAAGCCATAAGTATTTTTTTTTGATTAAAGTTGGCATTTCTGGAGTTAATAAATTCATTTTTATTGAGAATGAAAAAGCCGAAATGCAAATAGGTAAGATGATGAAAATGTTTAATAATGGAAAAATATCTGATAATGTTAAATGTGCTATAAGCATATTCGTTAATTAATTGATTTAGACTTTTACCTTAGAAATGCAGTTAACAAGGGTGTGATATTCTATTAAACTCCAAGCTATTAAAAACCCAAGTTTAGCGCACCAAAAATAGAGTAGATTCTTAGTTTCAAATGGATTATTTTCAATGGGTAAAAGTGAAGTAAGAATAAATGGAAACAATATAAATGAGATTCCGAAAAGTGGAATAAAAGAAACATTCATATAAAGGAACATAGAGTCGTTTTCTTGCTTTAAAGTGAATTCCGCAGAATTAAGAAATCCAATAACATAGGATTTTTTAACCCATTTTGGTTCAAAATTTGAATTTAATAAAATTGTTTTTTTAACTAAATCAATATCACAATCAGTAGAATTTAACAATAATTGTTTGGTTCTTGTTAAAAAAGCATCAGAATTTTCTTTCGAAATATATAGTTTCCTTTTGAATTTTACTGTAAAAGGAATCATTTTAATTTATTTCGCATAACGAACTAGACTAACCGACGTAGGCTGGCCCTGAGTCCCGGACGGGACGTTAGGGACTGGAACGACACTTGCGAATGCAAGGGGAGTGCCAGAAGCCTATGTGGCGCAGCCCAAGCGAGGGCTAGTCCCGAAGCGAAGCGGTTAGTCGCTGTTATGCGTAGTAGCAAATGATTGAAACGTAATTTTAAGGATAATGTTAAGAGAATCTTAAATAAAATATGAAGATTATCGTGACAAATAGAATATAAAGAGATAGATAGGTTGCCGTTTTAATTAGTTTGTTATTAAGTAAAGCGAATTCTGGATTTCTGTCAATTACTTCACTTATATTAACAGGTATCCCATTAGATAATTTAAATATTTTATTTAACCATAATATGCTATAGAATATAGTTTTAATTGAAAGAAAAAGAAAAATTAGTGATATTAATAAAATTGCTAAAATGAAAATGTTTGAATAACTCGAAGGCAAAATTTGTATACTTATTTTATAAAATAGAATAAATTATCAACGTCGAAAGTGAAATTTTAAAAAATTTAATTTTTAGAAATTTAACATGGCGAAACTATAGCCACCACGGCTTTTGACTCGATTTATTTTTGCATTTTTCGTCATATAATTTAGCGCAATATGCAACAATTGCTCTGTCTTCTTCAGTCTGATTCCTTTTTAATTGATATAAGAAAAAACAATCAGTAAAAAATGAATCTCCTTTTCTTTGTTCATCTTTACAAACGTATTTTTCGCTTAAAGCTGGTCCGTAACAATTAAAGTTTAATGCTATTAATAGTGACAATATATATATTTTCATATTTTTCATTGAAATTTTATTTAAACTCATGATATTTAATTTCGATACAATTAGTCAAAATCGTTTGCTTCTGGATCAAAGATTTTTAGTAACAAATTATTATCACAAATTCGTTTTCTTTCTTCCGCTTTGTTTTGTGCGTATGCAAAATTAATTACACCAAAGTTTTGACGGCTTTCATTTTCTTGATTTGTATTTTTTGATAATGGAACTAATAAACTTAAAGCCATTATTTTCTGAAATTCAATAGAATCTAAATTTTCTCTACAATTCTGTCGTTCGCTATCTGCACATTGAAGTATTAATAGAATAATTAATATTGTTATTTTTTTCATATTTTTTCTTATATTTTTTGCTATTACGCATAACGAACTAGACTAACCGACGTAGGCTGGCCCTGAGTCCCGGAAACGGGACGTTAGGGACTGGAACGACACTTGCGAATGCAAGGGGAGTGCCAGAAGCCTATGTGGCGCAGCCCAAGCGAGGGCTCGTCCCGAAGCGAAGCGGTTAGTTGCTGTTTATGCGACGTTTCCGAGGTAATCAATCAAATTAAGCCACGGATGGCGTTTATACTAAGCTTTTAAGAGAACAAATTCCTCTTTTTTCTTGTTTCTTCTTGGAACGGCTTTAATTTCAACATCAAAGCCACAAGCATGAACATAATCGATTAAAGT